>MEHH01000107.1 GCA_001940755.1 Candidatus Heimdallarchaeota archaeon AB_125 | reverse complement strand
GTACAAATATGGACAATTTCTCCTTCAGTAACTATTGTATCAATTCCAAAGATAGTAACTTTAGTTTTCAAAATATTTACCATATTTTTAATATCTGTAATAACTGGATTTTCCTTTGTTCCTCCAAGTTTACAACCTGGATCGAATCCTAATTCTCTGTTAAACATTTTTGGGTGATTTTGTCTCACTGTTTTTCTACTGGCAATTCCAGGACATATCTCTTTAATAGTTCCAGCGACGCCTGCAAAGTAATGAAGCTCACTGTCTGTTATAGGAACTAAAATTGCTGCTTCAAATGCTAGTTTATCGAATGCCATAGGAGTTCCTTCATCACTTTCACCAACATAAACGCCCTCTATATCACAGTCATGTGATACTATTTGTGATCTGTATTTTTCATAAATTTGATCTCCAACCATTTTTGGATATTCTTCTTCCTTTGGTTGTCTATGAGTTCCAGTTGCAATCAAAATTCTGAAGTCTTCTTCTGCAACACCTAATGATAGAATCTTTTCAATCATTATAGGCAGGATAATCTTTGTATGAATATTAGGTCTAGTGTAATCATCAATAACAAATACGATTGGTTTTCCAATTTGGTATTTTTCTTTGACTAGTTCGTCAAAAGAGATATTGTATCCAATAGGATCATTTAGCTTTCTCAATAAAGCTTCTTTAACTGTTCCCTCGAACATTGGTTGCTTGGAAAATTCAGGAGGATGTAAAAATTTTGTTTGATCTTTGTACTTACTTGGTACAAAGTGATTTATCATTTCTGAACCCCAAGATATTGGTGTGTCCAAATATTCTGTCATAAGCTTTCCACATACAAAGTGTATATAAAATATATCCTTTGGACAAAAATTAAGACTACACCAATTGATTTTTAATTGTTTTATTCACAAAAAGGTTATGTCATTCCATGAGGTTAAGCTTCACCCTTCTAGAAAAGTTAACATACGTGTTCTAGCGATAGCTAACCTCTTATCTGGTCTGATATATGGGTTTTACAATGTAATTATTCAACCTTTCTTAGTTGAATTAATAGAGTTAACTGGAAGACATGTTAAACCTGAAGAAACCTTAGGAATGATAATGACAGTAGCTTCTGTTGTTCAAATTATACCTATGATTTTTGCTTCAAAAATAAGTGATAAAATAGGAAGAAAACGAGTTATTTTAGGTAGTTTCATATTCCTTCCAATATCTATGGTATTATTGGGGACTTCTGGCCTCCTTTCTGTTAATTATCCTCTACACTTCTATTCACTTGGAGCTAATTTTCCTTTAGAGTCAGTAACATTATCTAAGCTTGTGGTGAAAGGTTTTCCAATCACTTATGCTTTAGCTGTTGCGTTTCTAGGTTTATCTTGTACATCTCTAGGTTTTGGCTTAGGTGATCCCGCAAACAGTGCTTTAGTAGCTGAAAGCGCAGAAGAAAAGAAAACAGCTTCGTCCTTTAGCATCATAAGCTTAGCTTTTTATGCTACAGGTTTAGTTGGTCCATTAGTTATTCGTGTATTGACAAATAAAATAGATTTATGGGTATATTTCTACATTTTAGCAGTACTACGGCTTGTTATGTTCATATATCAGCTATTCGCATTAAAAGAATCTCAAGTTATCAAAGATTATACATCTAATATCTATAAGCAGTTCATTCAATCACTCAAAGCAATTTATCTAATGCTCCGACAGATGTTCAAATCAATCTTCCTTTATTTGTCAATTCCTTATTATCTTATTAGGAGAAAACAACAGTCAGAAAGAAGTAACTATTATAATGAAGTTGAAACAAATCTTAATCTATTCAAAGAAATATTTCGTAATCCTGGAGTTCCTTATGCTGTAGGATTTTTTTTACTTGATGCATTAGTCTATGGGATTAGCTTAAGCATCTTCTGGGGTAGTTTAGTAACTCAATATGATTTCAATGAAGGTAACATTGCTGTGATTCAACTTGTTTTTAATATAAGTACATTAATTTTCTTCATCCCAGTAACCAAAATATCTGATAAATTGAAGAAAAGAGAACTACTTCTAATCAGCCAACTTACTGGAGGACTATTCTTTGTTTCAAATATAATAGCATATTTTACACTCCCACAATTCAGATTTTATATCATTATGATAGGTTGGATAGGAATGGGAGCTAGTGTTGCTTTTTGGATGCCTGGAATAATGTCTATATTAACCAATTTTGATAAGAAAAGAAGAGCTGAGACTTATGGAATGGTTCAAGGATTACACCAAGTAGGTTGGTTTCCAACATCTTTTCTTGCTGGTCTTATCATATCAAGAGTTAATTTTCTGATGGTATTTGTTATTAGTATGGTACTCTTCCCATTTATCATTTTAATGGCTTGGAAGTTTCCTGTTAAAGAAGATATGGAAGAAGAATTAGAAGAAGATAAAGCATAAAACAGTACAATCAGAATGGTCTTCCCATGTTAAAGTCTCTTAGTCTTTTCTTTAATTCATCAGCTGTCCAGTTTAGGTACTGTATAATTTCTTCTTCTTTTTGTTTAACAAAATAGAAATAGCCTACTAACCAGAAATCACTTTCTACCTCGGATAACTGTTTCAGAAACCACCCTTCAACTAATCCTTCTGTTTGAATATCAAGTTTTTCCAAGCTTTTCTTTTCCTTTTCAGACAAAGAAGATTTCACAAATATTTCGCTTTCAATTGAAAATGCAGTTAGCAGCTCAGCGAAAAGTATAACACTATTTTTTTCTTGTAATTCACTGCTTTCTAAGAAAGTATATACTTTTCCTTGATCTATATCGCCAATGAAAAAATCTGCAACATATATGCTTCCAGATTCTTCAAGATTAATTAATTTTTGTCGTAACAAATCTAAAAATTTGGAATCAAGAACATCTGATGGAAACACTTGTGTATACTTCGCTATTGCAACAGCTCTTCCAAGAACTTCAATAGGTGGATCAAAAGTTTCAAAACTAATATACTGTGATAGAACACTAAAGATTGCTTGTCCCTTTTTCTCTAGATATTCATTATTGTCGAAGAGATCAGTGAAAAAGACAACTCTAAGAGGATTTGCCTCCCCTAAAGGTGAATACAAGTAAATCTTTATGTCTTCTAAAGCTGCATTTACCAATCCCCTTTCACTTGCAGTACATTCAATAACGAAATTGTTAAGAGCACTTATCATTGGCCAGATGAGTATTTCGCTAACTTTGAGAGTATTATCCTGAAAGATGGTTCTACCCAAACCTGTCTCAATATCCATAAAGGCTACCAAATGAATCATTATCTCTCTATCTTTCTTATTCTTGATAAAATTATCCCTTCTTGGACTAATACAATAAGCTTATTAATAAAACTGTAAATCTTTAATAAAAACGTCGATGATTGTATGCAACTTGAAACTTCTGCAGGCATTGTTATATATAATTCTGGCCGATATCTGCTACTTAACTACGGACGCAGCAGAATCACTGAAAATAGGTATGGACTTACAAAGGGTAGAATTGAAAAAAACGAAACAGTGATGCAAGCTGCACTCAGAGAAGCATACGAGGAGACAGGAATCAAAGACATCTCTATTTTAGAAGAATTTCAACATAAAATCACATATTACTTCAAAAGAGGTTCTCAAAAAATAAAGAAAACTGTTGTTTATCTGATAGGAATATCATCAACAACAGATGTTCAAATCTCAAAAGAGCATGTAGGTTACTTATGGTGTACTTATGAAGATGCTTTGAATACATTAACTTTCGAAAATACACGAAAAGTTATAAGAGCATCAGAAAGGTATTTACGCGAGAATGAACTCGCAAAAGAACCTCTAGAGGGGAATTAAGTGGTAATTTCTGAAAAAGATCTTTTAACCAAGCCTGTTATTAAAAAGCCCAAAACTCTCAATCCTTTAGGAGCGATTTTTTTTGCTGGTTTATTAGGAGGAGGTCAAGCTTTAATATTGAATAGTTTCGTAAAACACACTATACACGTAGGTTTGGGAGCTTTAGGTATTATACTGTTAGTTATATCTACAATATTTGTAATTATAGCTGTTTCATTGTCAGCTAAAATCTCTCTATTCATGGTTAAGCTCGAACCTACAAAAACTATTACTACACAGTATGCTCTGCAGATTATGTATTTTTATATTGGTTTTCTACCTATCTATGGTTTTAGTATTGTTTATTTTGAAAAATCACTAGCTTTGTGGAAAATTTTGATTGTAACCCTGTTGGTGTTAATTAGTTTCTCTATAATACTCTATTTTAACATCATACTAATGAAGAAGGATGAAGCAAGGATTAGTGATCTTAAAGAACCACTTTATCAGCCTAAGAAAATAATCTTGATTGCAGCATGCTGTTTAATCACTGCATTAGCTACAATTCTAGCTAGTTTTATTTAGTTAATCAGTTTATTTCCTTGAACGATTGTTTTGCTAGATCTTCTTGTAGACCCTGAAATGTTTTAACTGCTGTATCAAAATCAACTTTGTTTGAAACGGTTTCTACTGTTTTTAAAAGTGATCCCTTGAATTTCCAGAGCTCAACGCTATACACATATGCATCAGGTTCTGGTATATGGAGACCAGATCTATCATATACATACCCTGATCTTTGACCAAATGATAGCATCAGAACAAACCAGTATTGTGGTCTAGGGTCGTCATCATCTGATGGTTTAGTTAGTGTAATTGTTTCTTCAATTGTTCCACTTTTTGTCTCAGCTGATAGCTCCAATTTCTTCTTATTTTTATACACATCGGGGGGTATTCTTCTAGAAGACATATAACAACATAATAAAACTGTCACTTATAGATTAAAAATTTAACGTATAGAAATGTGTTTTAAATACTGAAAACTTATTGTTTTTTCAAATAGTTCGTGAAATTCCCCCTAGTATTTAAAAAGGATTTAAATATTGCGGGTGGAAAGAAGTACTATATACAGTTCGTGAAAAGTGATTGAGAGATGAATGACGCTCCCTCTCCTTTAGAATGCGTACTAATTGATTTAGACTTTTTTATTCGAGAAAAGGAGAACGATGTTGAGGAACCAATTATTAGAATCAGAGGAAAAACAGCTGATTTTCAAACCTTAATCATTCATGTAACTGGATTTTATCCTTATTTCTACATTGATGATCTTGCAGAAACTACTAACGCAATCCAAAGCCTCCTTTACACAGAAAAGGAGTTTGGAGATTGGATAAAGAATCACTACCAAGTAACTAAATACAGATATTATCAGAACAAACCTATCTTTCTCTATAAAATACTTGGAAGAAACCCTTGGCGTATTCAGAAGTACAGTAATAATCTGAGGGAAAAAGGTATAGAAAGCTATGAAAATGATATTTCCTATGTCTCTCGTTTTTTGATAGATACCAATATTAGGTGTCTAAATTGGATAGAAATTACAAATTATGAAGAGAAAGAATCCCATGAGTTTGGGAAAGTAATTGAAGTTGATTTTCATGATATCAAAAACATAGATAAGAAAGATTCATTTCAATTGACAATTCTTAGTTTAAATCTAGTTATCAATTCCCTCACTGAAGAAGGAAAGAAAATCAAAAACTTCGCTAGTATTCTAGAAGATAAAAAACAAAGAATCATCACCGCATCATTAAGTTGGAGTAAAGATGGAAGCAGTATTGAAACAAGCAGCTTCTTTCTTGAAAAGGAAGACAATGATGGTGAGAGAAAACTAATCAATGATATAATTGACCTAATTCATACAATTTCTCCTGATATATTAGTTACTTTCAATGGAAATTTGGTTACATTACCTTATCTCTTTGCACGTATGGAAAAACTGGGATTAGATCCCAAGAGATTAGGACCATTTCAAGATGCTAGAATAAAACCCCCAATAGGATATTTAGGCTTTAGAATTCCTGGATACATTGCATATGACCTTGTGAAAAGCACTCGCTGGCTGAGAACTAAATCAGGGAAGAAGAATCTAACTGAATTCGCTAAAGAGCTTCTAAGCATTGAAAGAAAAGATGATTATGAAGCAATTAATCAGTTTTGGTTTAAAACATATAAACAAAATGCAAAAAATCTGAAGAAAAAACTCACTGCAGCTTGCTCATTAGATTCTAAGATAATTTATGATTTATTCTTCGAAATGGGAATGCAAGAATGGGTAGAAGTTGTAAAACTTGTAGGAATACGCCCTTCTGAGGGTATATACTCTACCCCTAGACATATTGGAGAATTTCAACTCTTTAGGGTTTTAAAAGATAAAGGTACCTTAGTTCCTTCAGAACCGTCAAGAGAGGAGTTAGCATATAGAAAGAGC
Source organism: Candidatus Heimdallarchaeota archaeon AB_125 (assembly GCA_001940755.1). Taxonomy (GTDB): domain Archaea; phylum Asgardarchaeota; class Heimdallarchaeia; order Heimdallarchaeales; family Heimdallarchaeaceae; genus UBA460. The sequence continues at coordinate 2,054 of MEHH01000107.1, read as the reverse complement.
ACAAGATCTCTTGCAATCGGAGGTTTTGTTCTAGTTCCAAAAGGAACTCTGCATGAAGCAGTTATGATAGCTGATTTCAGATCCATGTTTCCTTCAATTATGGTTGCTTTCAATATTGGAGGAGAGAGTTATGATGGATCTATGGCGTTACCTGAGAAAAAATTCCTAAACGAACCTGATACTGGAATACGAGTCATGATGAAGAATCTTCTAGATGAGAGAAAGGAAATTAAGAAGAAGATTTCAGACCTTGAAACTTATCTCAGAACCTATACTGACCAAAAGAAAAAAGGTCAACTCAAGAAGAATCTTCACAAATTGAAAACCAAATCTAGCGCTTTGAAAGTAACAGCTAATTCTCTCTATGGTAGTCACAATTATGTTGGAAGCCGCTTCTATAACACTGAAATCTCGAATGCTATTACAAGCATAGCAAAAGATTATATCAAGAAAGTCGATAAATGGACACAAGAAATTTCTGATAACAAGTGTCAAGTGATATATGGAGATACTGATAGCATTTTTGTAAAACTTGCTGATAAAGCCACAGTGTTTGATTTATCTACAAGAATAGATGAAGGAGAATCATTTTCATTATCTGGTGTTCCTGAGGTTCAAGAATTATTGGAATTTTACGAATCTAAATTGCCAAAGGAAATGGAACTAGAGTTTGTAGATTTAGCATTGAGAATTGTTTTTGCGCCAGAAACAAAGAAGAGGTATAGTTACATCAGTGTTGTTACTGGAGATCTTACTATTGTTGGTTTTGAAGCAATAAGAAGTGATACCTCACCTTTTGCAAAGGAAGTTCAAACAGCTGCTTTACAATGTGTTCTTGAAGATGGAGATTTAGAAAAAGCTAGAAAGAAAGTTATAGAAATGTGTCTTGATTTCAAGAAAATTTCAGGTGAAGAACTTATTCAGAAAACCACAATTCTTGGTCCTGTTCGCAGGAATCCAAAGGATTACAAGTCTAAAACTCCTGCAATTGGTGCACTTGAAGATTATTCAATGAGAATGGATCTAAATCTGGATGAGATATGGAAAGAGTATGAGAGATTCCCATTCATAATCTTAGAAGGAAGCTCATCCTTATACAAAAGAGCATCACATCCTTCAATTGTTGATGTTCAAAAAATAGATCGAGAACATTATTTGGAAGAAGCTTTACGTGATGTAAAGAGAATTGGAGTTAAAGTTGAACTCAAAGATATACAAACATCAAGTCAGAAAACTTTAGATTTCTCATTATCTCTAACAAACAATAAAAATAGTGATCAGAAGTAGATTAAATTACTTCTTTATTCAAATTTCTTCGATTTCCTCATAAAGCAATGATAACAGATCATTTATCTTATTTCTGTAAACCTCATCTTCTGCCATTTTCTTTGTAGAATTTAGAACAGAAAGATTTGAAAACAATAATATCAAATTCCAAAGTTTCTCATCCAACTCTAGTCCATAATCATCTTTCAATGAGTTCATTGACTGGTGTGTTAGATCAATCATATCTTTGACTACAGTTGTCAGAAGTTCAATTTTGAAATCATTCACATCTTTGAAAACTTTATCAGCCATCTTTCGAACAATTCGTTGAACAGGTCTCTCAGGAAGAGGTAATTTTGCTTCAAGTTCTGTTGATTCTAATTCTTCAAGAGGAGCCCAAAGAAGGAGATTTATGGCGTCAGGTTGATAACTTGCACGATAATATTTTATGGTTTTAGCCATATTTTTAATATTTTCTTCTCTAACAACATAGATTAATTTTGATTTCTCGAGAATTTGCAAATGATGATAAACTGCTTGAGGAGTACTTTCTATTTTCTGAGCAATCTCAGATAAATTGAATTCATTTTCAGACAGAATTCTTAGAATAGTCAATCGTTTATTTGATCCTAAGGCTTTGCTGATATTTACTGTTTCTCCTTTCTTCAATTTTATAATATTCAAATCTTTTATGTCAGATTTATCTTCAGTCATATTACCCGTAACCATGGTTTACTCAATTCTCTGTCTATTTTAGTTTTTGGTTACAGTTCCTCAAAAAAGAGTAG
>MEHH01000106.1 GCA_001940755.1 Candidatus Heimdallarchaeota archaeon AB_125 | reverse complement strand
GCATCCATTCCAAAATACCATGCTGATACAATATCTAAATCATTCTCTTTAAAAGCGGTGGCTAAAGATGAATCAGAAAAACAATTAATATGATAAAACGGATTGAGATGTCTGACAATAGAATCAGAAAAAACATTTTGAATGGATGTTCCTAAACAGTCCCATCTAGGCACTTCAACAACAACTAGACCATTACCTGAAAGAATCTTTGAAGCCGCGCGCAGCATTTTCATAGGTTCAGGAATATGTTCTATCACACCCCAAAAAGTTATGACTTCGTAATCTTTAAAATATTTCCATTCCTTAATAAAATCTTTATATAATAATTCAACATTAAAGAACTTTTTAGAAAACGTTATTCCAGATTTACTTAACTCTAAACCGTCAGATTTTATACCTAAACTTCTACAAGCGTGAACAAAATGACCACTCCCAGCTCCTACATCTAAAATTGATTTTGGTTTTCTATGATAAATCCTTTCAAACTGTTGAATAACATATTTTGCTTTAATTTCAAAAGTCTCTTTTTGCTTTGGTTTAACCAAAGTTACCACATTATAATCTTCCTTTTCTTCGACTTTTTGACACACACAATCATCTTGAAATTCTGCTCCTTCTTCTTGGGCAATTATATTTAACCAATCATCGAAAGGTTTTCTCATGAAATTCAACATCTTGAAATTAGATCCAAAGGATTTCCCATTAGGTAAGTACAATTTGATTTTTTTTAACTGATAATTACAAAGCCTTTCTCTGGGAACTTCAGCCCCTAACATCTTCTCAAAATATCCAAATTGTATCCCTGAACAAGGTTTATTTCTGGGGGTCTTATGTCTCTCAACAAACAAAGTCTTCAAACCTGCTTTCGCAGCAAATCTAGCAGCTGTTGATCCTGCAATTCCTCCTCCTGCAATGAAAACATCATAATCCATGTTTCTTGAGTTTATGGAGCTCTTAAAAATATATTAGTATGGGCTTGTGGATTCTAACAAATCTTAAATTATCTACAAACTATTCTTACTATATGATTATCCGGCAAGCAAAACGTTCTGATATACAACAAATGGCTGAAGTACAAGTTAGTTCTTGGAACACTACTTACAGAGGATTATTCCCGGATGACATAATTGACAGTCGTACTGTAGAGAGTAGATCAAAAAACATGTCTACCCATTGGAAAGGATTTGAAGGAGATGAAGGTACTAGAATAGTTCTAGTTGCTGAAACTGAAGAGAAGGAAATTGTTGGTTTTTCTGCTGGAGGAGATATTTTCGTAAAAGGATTACCATATGATGGGGAATGTTATGCAATCTATATCATAAAAGAATATCAAGGTAAAGGGATTGGAGCTTTACTCATGAAGGGATTAGCTGAATTTCTTTTAACTTTAGACTATAGATCAATGATAGTTTGGGTTATGGAAGAGAATCCAGCATGTAGATTTTATGAGAAAATAGGGGGAGTTGCAAAAGAAAGAAAAATTGACAAGTATGGAGAAGAGGAATTTAACTTAGTTGGCTATGTTTGGGAGAATGTAGAGACGGTTTTGAAAATCTAGATTACTGAACTTTGTTTAGAAATACTAATAACTAACTTATTTTGTTTTAGTCTAATACTGCAAATGGAGAGATTCTTTTGGAAACAGAGAAGAAAGGTTTTTTTCAAAATAAAATCAAGAATAGCTTATGGTTTAATTTTGAAAGAAATGAAATTTTTCTTCTTTTAAGCTTCTTCTTCTTTGGAACAGCTTTTGCTAATTATGAACCCTACGCTCCTTTTTGGTTACTTAAACTATTCAAGGTTGAATCGTTTTTCATCATAGGTTTAGTAGTTATTATACCTAGTATAGCTGTAGCTTTAGGTACAGCATTTTGGGGTTTTCTAGCAGATAAATATGGAACTAAGAAGTTCGTTATTTTTGGAATTGCTGCTTATGCATTTCTGTTTTTCAGTTTAATCTTCACTACTTCTGCAGAATATTTCTTAGTAGCTGTGCTTATTGGTAGTCTTATGGGTGCTGCACAATCATCTAATTTCTATGCTTTAGGAACAAGAACTGTAAATAAACCAAGATCTATGGTATTTGCGAAAATGATCGCTAGTATAAGTCTTTCTTGGGCAATAATGAGTCCATTTGTAGGATGGATTAATGACTTCTTTCAAGATGGAGCTATGCAAGTCCAGCTCATACTGGCAGTAGTATTTTGTTGTATATCTCTAGGATTTTCGTTATTTATAAAAGAGAAATCTTCAGAAGAAGTAAATGAAGAAGAAATAAATCAAACAGCGGTGGTAAAAAAGAAAGAGGTTTTAACATTCGTACCTTTACTGCTAGCATCAATACTTGTAGTAGCCTATACATATCAAATAACTGGAGGTTTTTGGGCATATACTTCTATTTACTTCCTTGATACACTTAATATAGGGGGAGTATTTTTCTCAATCTATTTAATTATAAAAACTCTTCTTGCAGTTCCAATAGCTGTTTTACTTGGTAGAGTGAAAAAACATAACACTAACACTCTATTCATCATGATTTTCGCAGGTTGGACATTCTTTTCATATCTACTCATGATGTTATTCCCAATGAATTGGATCATGTTCCTTCTAATCTATAGTATCCCGATCTATCCAATCTATAATGTAACGTTTTACTCTGTTGTAGCAAAATTCACTACCAAGAAACGAAGAGCAACTGCTTTTGGAATAATGAATGCATTAGGAACAGCAGGGTATGTGTCTGGTATCTTAATGTTAGGTATAATCGCAGATAGATTTGCTAAAGGTATTTTTGTTATGCTAACTGTTTCAGTAATTTTTGCAGTAGTAGCACTACTAACAACAGTTGTTTTTTATTTTATCAACAGAAGAAAATACCACGAAGAAACTCCAGAAAACTTATAGTTCTAAAATACAATCAAACTTGATGAGTTCGAAAAATCCACATTGCATCTGTACCTGGGAAGATGAAGAAAGTTGTGAAGATTGCAAGCTGAAGGGACGATTACACTGTCATCTCGATAAGAAATATGCAATAATTTTTGGAATTCCATTCTTTATTGGTTTCATACCAGCTTTTGTAGGGTTGATTCTACTACGGTATCCTTTGAATCTGATCTCTACACTTGTTTGGATAGGGTATATAATCTTCTTCTTTTTGATTTGGGAACCTCCAATTCTTTGTGCTCATTGTCCATATTATGCTGAAGGAGAAGCTAAGTTTCTACATTGTTCTATTAATTATGGGTTCTACAAAACAGCTAAATTCAAACCTGGTCCTGCAACTTTATGGGAGAGAATACAATTCTTAGTAGGAGCAAATATCATTTTTGCTATACCCTTAGTATTTCTAGTATTTGGTGAAAATTGGACTAAATGGATCTTCTTTGGTTTGTGTGCTTTTGGTGTTATACTTTGGTATATTGTCATCCAGCTGAAAGTATGCACAGACTGTATCAATTTCTCTTGTGCTCTTAATAGAGTGCCTAAAGAAATTAGAGATGAGTTTCTAAAGAAGAATCCTGTTATGTATGAAGCATGGAAGAAGAGTGGTTACAAGTTTGAAGATGATGATTAATCTATTTTTAACATCTTTTTTATATTTCCACAGAAGATCATTTCCTTTGTTTCTTCATCAAGATTAAGTCGTTCATATCTATCTTTATCTTGCTTGAGAACTTGTTTAATTTGATCAGGAAAAATATATGTACCAAAAACAACATTCTGGAAAGCATTTTTCCACCATAGATATTTATCTAGTCCTTCTTCATCTAGTTTTGCTCTCCATCCATCTAACTCCCCCGTTATATCTACATAGACATTGTGACGCATTCGAGCTAGTTCTGCTGCATCTTTAGCCCAATGTCCTCCGAAATGAGCAAGAATTATGTTCAAATCAGGGAAAGAATTAGCAATCGGTTCAATTTGTATTGGATGCATATCTAAGGATAATATGATATCTCGTGGAGAAGATTCTGAAACAGTTACTAAGCCAGTATGAAACATGATTGGCATTCCCAACCTTTGAGCTGCTCCCCAAAGTGGATAAAAAGATTGATCACTGTAAGGTTTTTTTGGAATTACTGCTTTAAGCATTCTGAAACCTTGCTCATATGCATCTTGAATTTCAAGAGCTGATGTGACTCCTGGACGAATAAAATATGCTCCTATGAATCGAGGTTTGAATTTTTCAACAGTCTCTAGTATTTCTTTATTAGATACTGAATCAAACATTGATCCTAGTCCACTGATACAAGCTTTTGAGATGTTTAACCTATTCATTTCAGTCAGTAGTTCTAGAACATGATCAGGTGTTGCAGAAATATGAGCATGGGAATCAATAATGTCCATCAGTTAAAAAATTGTTTTTCATTTAATTAAGTCTATCTTTACTCCTAACAAGAGCTAGAGAATTGGATGTCATGCTTTCTTGTACAAAACATACTCGACAGGAACGATGTGACCTTTGTTATAATGTTGCAGGACAGAATCTAAATCCTTGGTAGCATAATGATCATTTATGCAACACAAAACAGAAATTTCGGATATTTCATACCAATTATCACCATCAATACTACATTTTGCGACATCTATTGTACTAGTAAATAATTCACTTCTCATCTCAGAAGTTTAATTATCTTTTACTATAAAAACAGAGAAAATATCTCAGTTTAAAAAGCTCAAAAGATTAATAATGGTCTGAAATCTAAGGTGAATGTTAACAAACAAACTTCTAACAAGAATAAGAGTTGTAATTTAATGCAAATTGAAAATTATAAATGTTTTAGTTTAACTAAGAAAGGAAATTCTAAACCTGAAGAATTTATAAAAGCAAGATTTAGACGAGTAGATTCTGTTACTAAGTTTTTCAAGTTAATTCATCCTGAAGATCTGAACCTATATATTTCGAATTTGAAAGATAAGTTTGATGAAATTGTAGGTGATTACCGTTTTAATACTGATGCTTTTGATTGGAAAATAATTCGAGAAGAATTAGAAATATTACCAAACTTTCCTGATCTTGAGAAATTAGTTTTCCATTACATATGCAAAACAATCAAGTTGCCTGATAACTATACTTCAGATCAAGGAGAAATAGAACTGGGATATTTCGACAGAATCAAGGCTCTTGAAAGAACCTCATATTTTCTAGTGAAAACTCTAGCAGATACTTATGGAGAAAAGATAGGAACTGAAATCTATAAACAAATAGTCCCATTTCTCTTAGAGGAAATGAGATCTAGAGATACAACAGAAAAACCTGAAGATCTCAAATCTGTTACTATCCTGGATTCTAATAAAAGATCAATAGAGTCTTGGTGTAAATCTGGTTTAGCTGATTTCTCGTTTTGTATCTTTGATGATTACAAAGTAGTATACCGTTTTGATAGCTGTTTAACACCAGAAGCTCTAAAAGAATTCAATGATCCAGACATAGCTTACTTGAGTTCCTGCTATATCGGTGATGTTCCAGAATTTAATGAAGGTCGGTCTATCAATCTTCGAAGAACTCAAACACTTCATCATGCCAAATTCTGTGATGAACTCTATTGGAATAATCATGTCCATCCAGATATAGAGCATCCCTCATTGGATTTTATAGAAAATATGGGGAGAGATTTGAAAGAATAAAAAAAGGTGTGAAAATGAAAATATCAACTTATAATTTTTATAATACAGAAGCAATAAGTACAATTAAACTCAATGAGTTTATTAAGAAGTGTTTTGAGCAAACTGATTCTGTAATTAAATATTTTAAGAAACTTAAAACAGACAAATTAGAAGAGTATTTATTAGCATTTCAAAAAAGATTAAAAACTGAAACAAAAGATTCTAATTATAATTTAAGCATTTTTAATCTTAAGGAAATTGAAAAGAATCTAACAATACTTCATAATTATCCTGAAATAGAAGAAACAATGATTAAATTTATTTGTAAGTTATTAAATCTTCCAGAAGATTTAGCGACATCAAAAGAAGAATTTAATCTTGTATACTTCAATATTCGAAAAGCTGAAGGTTCTCTTTCTTATTACAGAGTTAAGGCAATTGAGGATTTATTAGGAAAAGAAGAATGCACAAAGCTTTACAAGCAAATTGTTGAATTATTAATCAAGGAAATGAAAGAACTAGAATCTAGAGAGCAACCTGAAGATCCTATGCAAGTAACACGAATTGACTCAAGGAAGCTAGTTCTTGATCAATATGAGAAACTTGGTGTTGGAAATTTTACACTTGGAATTTATGATGACTATAAAGAAATATACCGTTTTGATAAATGTATAGTGCATGAAGTTCTCAAGGATTTTAATGATCCTGATATAGCTTACCTTTGTTCTTGCTATCTGAGAGATTCACCAAGTAACAACGAAGGTTATATTGTTCATATGAGAAAGACGCAGACTCTACATCATGCTAAATTCTGTGATGAGTTTTATTGGAATAACTACGTCCATCCAGATGCAGAACAGCCTTCATTAGAGTTTGTAGAAAACATGGGGAAGAATAAGGAGGAATGAGCTATGGAAGTTTTTAGAACAGGTCAATACGACATTAGTGATTTAAATAGATTGCAAGAACTACAACCCCTAGAATTTGCAAAAAGAAGTGTTCTGAAAAGACTGAACTATTTGATAGGTTATCTTAAAAAAGAAATGCCAGGAATTCTTCCAGCATTTGTTACAAGACTGAAGAAGTATTTTGATCAGCAATTGAAAACATCTTTTGTGGAGAAAATGAAATTCGATTTGGCAGAAACAAGTAATGAATTCCTACATCTTAAAATCTATCCAGATTTACTAAAAGCTTCTTTGGATTACTTTCTTCAATTACTTGACTATAGTACTGACAAAGAATGGATTTCTGATACAATTAAGATACCAAATAGAAACTACATTCAATCTTTTCTCTATCATAGATATTCAAATGTTTTAACATTAACAGAGGTAATTGAACGGAATCAAGCTGTTCGATTGTTTAAAGGTTATATAGAATCATATGTGAAATCTCTATCATCAGCTGGACCAAAATATGAGACTCTAGAGGAATATAGAAATGCTAGGATTCCAAAAGAAGATGATCCTCCAAGCATAGGTTGGGCAATAGTACAAGGAAAAATAGAGAATGGAAAATATCCTCAGAGAAAGGATACCTGCATGTGGGCTGATGCAATTGAAGATTTACCAGATATAGAATTGAAATATCTAGCTGCTTGTTATGGAGATTTTCAGGGTTATAATAATTGCAATGAGAATTTCATACTAACAATGAAACACACAGTAGTAGAAGGTTACCCCTATTGTGACTGTGTAGTTCATGATATTAGGATAAATAATGTTCTGAATCATCCTTCTAAGGAGTTTTTTGATAATATGTGGTCTCAGAAAGAGTGAGATAAAATATACTGGAGTTGTATTAGATGGTTTTTAAAGAAAAAGGGAAATACAATCCAAAAGCTTTGGAATATTTGGAAGAAGTGCAACCACTTGAGTTTGCAAAGCTTTCTCCTTTGCGAAGATTAGATAACTTACTTGGAGTTGTAGAGAGTTTAAGTAAAGATAATCTTCAAAATTATATTAAAAAACTAGTGAAAAATTACAAGAATAGAATAGATACTGAATATGTTAATCCAAATAGTTCATTTCTTCCCGAGATTCTCGCTGAACTACAGAATTTGAAAAAATATCCAGAGCTAGTATCACACAATTTAAACTTCTTTCTCAATATTCTAGATTTACCACTAGATGACAGATGGAAAGTTGATAAGATTAAAGTTCCTCAAAAAAGCTTCCTTAGATCATTTTTGGTGCCTAAATATGTGAATTTGGAATCATTAGCAGAAACATTAGGCAGAACTGATGCAATAAGTATCTACAAAAAATACATTACAAATTTCCTTGTATCTATTTATGAAGATCAAGAAGATGAGGTTGAAGATTTAAAATCACTTTTTCAAAAATTCTTTGAAGAAGAAGAACCTAAAGAATCAGAGAGCTGGGTTGTAATTTATAGAGAACCTGCTGCTGGTAAGCTAGTATTTAGAAAGGATGTATGTTTGTGGGATGAAACACTGTCAGATTTACCTGATGAAGAATTTAAATATCTAGTCTGTTGTTATGGAGATTTTCAAGGAATAAAAAGTGAAAATAAACATTTTATTCTTACTATGGAACATACAATTGCAAAAGGAGACCCATACTGTAGTTGTATTGTGCATGACACAAGAATTGATTGGAATTTGAAACATCCTTCTAAAGAATATTGGGATAATATTTGGCCATTACAAAAATGGCAAAAGAGGGAGTAAGATTTACAACTAGCATTGAATGAGTTAATACTTCAATAAGAGTTTTAAGGATAAAAC
>MEHH01000105.1 GCA_001940755.1 Candidatus Heimdallarchaeota archaeon AB_125 | reverse complement strand
TATTGTAATTATTAGCTTATCACATTATCAAGAACCAATATTATCCCAAATCCTAAATCCAGCAAATTAAGATTTAATAATAGGTAATCAAATCGATTCTGTTTCTTCTTTTGGTAATGAAATTCTCTATGTTCCAATTAACAATACAACAGATACAGGAACAAATTTCAATGGTAAAGATATTGTCTTAGTTAATGACTATCAAGAATTGAATCTTTCATATAATGAAGTAAGCGAACAATATGAAGATAATTTTACAATTGATTCAATAGCAGGATATGATCCTTATTCACTGAATTACAATATAATGAATATTACAGCAAAAGCAGATTATTATCCTGTTGAAGTAGAAGGAGATACTTCAGTAGCTCTTACTGATACTAGAGTGGCAATAGCACAAGGTTTTGACATAATCTGGGATTATGCAGTTTTTTCAGGAGCTAAATTGTTTTTTGAAGATGATGAGAACGTAGGAGAAACTGAAGTAGAACTATATCTTGTCAAAGCTGATGATTTGACAGGAGAACCAAATATGTCTTATATCTATTCAAGTGATCCAAATGGTCCTTATACTCAAACAAATAAGTTTCCGATAACAACCATTGATAATCTACATTTCTATGATTTCACTGATATAGTTTTAGAAAAGGGGAAATATTTCATAGTAGCTAACCGCACATTACCTGGTAGTCCCCGGTGGTTTTATTGGTATAGTTATACTACTGCCCCCTTAGATAGTGATACATACTATTTGAACGATTTAGGTACCTGGAGTCTGCAATTAATTGATCACACCTGTATTCCTGAGTTACTCCCAAGTTATGCTACTGGTTCAGCAATAGTTTTTAGTGATTTAACACAAATTGAATTACAAGATAATGCAGTTGATGTTTTAACTACTACATTATCTATTTCATTAACTGGGTTTCATTTACTTAGTTGTGATACTTCGGTTGAATTGGTTTTCAATAACACATACTCGTTTTCAAAAGATGTAATAGCTACATCTACTTTTACAGCAACAAATTCAACTTCTGGAGCTTATTCGAACGATTGGATTCTGGAATGGTCTACTTCAGAAGCTGAATATTCGCCTTATCCCAGTATGGATAGATCGATGTTGATATTTACTCCTACCGATTGGTCAGTAAGCTCAACTTGTTATTATAATGACACAAATATTTTAGGTTCACTTAAAACGAGTGAAGGTTATTCTATAGATTTCGGTTTCAATATCTCAGAAGGATCTTTCAGATTGGAAACAACGAGTCCTAATTATATTCAACAATTAATTCTATCTGATGAATCTGCACCAACAAATACATTTACTTTAGGCTATTGGACAACCGACACATTTGACGCTTATGGTTTTGAAGGTTCAACAGTTACTTTTGATACCTATATTCTAAACAGTGAAGACACTGGTAGTGTGAATATTACTTTGTTTGATCCAAATGGAGATATTGTACCTCAAAAGCTATCCTTACCCTTAAATCTTTCATATACTGATTTAACTTCATATTCAAAGAATGGAATTTTTTCAAGTGGCTCTGGTATATTTACCTCCGATCTTACTTTTGATCCCTCGGTGTACGGTTCTGATGTATCAGGTTCATGGACAGCTTTTGTTTATTGGACCAATGGTAGTCAGGTTGGATTACTAACAAAAACAATATGTGTTGAACCTGAAATTTTCTTTGAACCTTCATGGGAAACTCTTCCAAACAGCGATGCTTGGACAACCACACTAACTGTTACAGTTCCAAGAATAAATGGAGATTCTCTAAGATTACGTTCTGACTTCTACTCAGGAAGTGAGCCTTTCTTTACTACAAAAGGACAAGTTTTATTGAATTCAACAGTTTCATACATCACTAGTTGGGGACTCTCTGGTAATTTCGACCAGAATGATGTTCTATTTAATACATCAATTCCGATTAGTGTTAATGCAGGTTTACATACAATTACTTTGCAAGCTAACAGTTCTCAATGTAGTCTTCAAAGCAGTGTAATGGATTTAGAAGTTACTAATTTGTTCCAATTAATTCCTGACGAAGCATCAATTGAGATTAATTCTACAGATGAAGCAGTATTAAGATTTCAATTAATTAACATGACAGATCCTCTCCAGAATACAATCTTTCCAGATGATGTTGCTGTCTATATTAATGACGAATTATTAGCTCCAGGTTTTTACGAGCAAACAACTGATGGAGATTGGGTTGTAATAGCCATAAACATGCAAACTTCAGGTACTCACAAAGTGACAGTAACTGTATCTAAAGCAGGTTTTAGAGAAAGTTATCTTGATCAAACAATAAGTTTTGATTTCTCTGTTCAAGTAGTACCCTCAGATTCTTTTCCACCATATTTGATTGTAGTAATTGCAGTGGGAGGTATACTTCTCCTAGTTCTATTAGCTGGCATTATTGCTTTGTCTAGAACAAGAAAAACTAAAGAAACAATTGTAGATATTAGGAGTAAATCAGCTGTCGTAGGTTTGTTAGATAGTGTTCTAGCTATGAGGAAAATAATTTTTGTTCATTCTGAAACAAGCTTACCTGTCTTTGAGCTAGACATTGGTGGGGTTCATGTAATAGATTCAGCTTTAGTTTCAGGTTTTCTTAGTGTTGTTGAAACAATGGGAAAAACTTTGGGTGGAAGTGATACTGGGGAGATTAGACGACTTGAATATAGAAATTTTGTTGTTACAGGTGCAAGTTCAGAAACTTATACAGTGTTCCTTTTCTCTTCAGATGAATTGATAAAAGACTTCCAAACTAGACTATTTGATTTAATAATGTGGTTTGAATATAGTTTCAAAATTAAGGACAAAGTATGGGATGGAAAGAAAGAGATGTTTATTGCTAGAAAGAAGCTAATAGACGATAAAGTCGCTGAATCCCTTTACTTCTGGATTTATTTCCCTCTCAAGTTTAATACACAAAAATCCAAAGAAATCAAGAAACTTGATACAATGGAACAAAAAATTGCAGAATTTGGAAAGAAGAAAGGAGAAGTCACAATTAGTTCTCTATTACAGAGATATAGTGATTATGAAATTGAGGACACTCTTACAGCTGTTTTCGGTTTGGTTAATAAAGGAATACTGATAAGAAACCAATTTTCTTCGTTTAACGGTTAGAATTCTCATCTATGCTTGTTCTCTATAACATTTGAAAGAGATTCAAAGTCTATCTTTAGTGAAATAAAGTAAAAATTCTTGTCCTAAAGTAACTAATAATTTATAAATAAAAACTGTCTTGTGAAATAAACAATAAATTCTAACGTAAAGTGGGGTTTCAATTAATGGTTCAAGAAAAATCTAGAAGTTATTTACTACTTATTATTTTATTCTTAAATTTAGTAAGTATTGGATTAAACGCAGATATTCAAGGGATTCAAGATGTGAATCAAAGTTATAATCCGAGTAATATAGATGATAAAATCAGTATCTTTGATACACAAAAAATACACCAATTGGTTAAGTTAAATTATGATCCTGTTATTGATTTAGCAGGTTTTGGTGAAAATATCAATATTACAGATGAATTAAGTGTCTATCATTATGATACTCTTACAGTTCCAGTTGGAGGAAACGATAGCTTTAGTATCAATCCCATGTTAGATTATTCAGGTAAGGATTTAACCTATAATATAACAATACATTCTACTGAAAAAACTACCAATTATGAAACAGTTGAAAACAAAGATGATGAAGATTTAACAACAACAATAACTATGTTAGCTCAAAAATTCACCATTGATTCTGATTATGCTATATTCCATCATGCAAGGATGTTCTTTAAAAGAAAAGCTGGTGGATATGGTACAGATGAAATGAAATTGTATATTGTTAAAGAAGGAGTTGGAGGAAGTCCAAATATAAGCGTAACCTATGCCAACGAAGTGAATGGACCTTATAATTTAGGAAATCCTCTACCAGCTAGTTCTTCGGGGAATTTTGCTTATTATGAATTTGGTGATCCAGTATTAGAGAGTGGAACATACTTTATAGTTGCAGAAAAAACTGCAGATGATGGGGATGATTTCACAGGATTCATCTGGAGAAGCCAACAAGGTTCAGCTTATGCTGGAGATGCATATTATTATGATGGTTCATGGAATGTTAATGGAGCTAGAGGTTTAACTTTGATAATTCAAACTCAAGTATCAGATGAGTTTGGAAATGATGTCATTCCTGATCCAACTGATATTTCTCTGCAAGATAATGGACAACCAATCACAAGTTTAACTCAATCGATTTCATCTACTGGGACCCATACTCTAACAGCTGATGAAACTGTTGATATAACTTTGAATAATAGTTATGTTTTTGATAGAGCTGTATCAGCTGCTACCACTTTCCAAGCAAGTAATTCTTCACATTTGGATTATAGTATAAGTTGGGATATGAATTTTATAACATCAGGATTTTCAATTTTACCTTATTCAAATCCCTCAAGATTTCAACAGATATTTTTGCCTTCTAACTGGAATAAAGCAACTCCTAATTTCTTGAGAAATGGAAGTTCATTTACTTATCTAGAAGAAACATATGGTTTTTCTATAAATCTAAATCAATTCCTATCTGCAAATACATACTTGAACTATGTGATTACTTTTGAGTGTACCAGTCCAAATTACTTACATTCAAACTCCTTAAATGCCGTCGAATTTAATTTAGGTTATTGGGAAACTGATGGAATAAATGCTACTGGGTATGAAGGTTCACTGATTAGTTCCAATGTGTTTGTCAGAGAAGAAATGGGTGTTAATGCTCAAGACGGACAGCTTAATTTTACTATTTACACACCTAATGGAGGTATTAATCCATTAAAAATATCAAATCCTCCAAATATCATTTATTCAGATACATCTGAATATTCAATTCTGGATACAATACAAGAATCCCCTGGAAGATATGCTGTTAGTACCATGTTTGATCCATCAATTTATGAAAGTGATAAAGAAGGATATTGGACAGTTGCTTATTTCTGGACAAATGGAACTGAAGTTGGTTTCTCAAGTCAACAAATAACAGTTAATAAACCAACAATAACTAAATTCATATTGGAAACTACTCACGATGGTGGGGATTGGAATGATTCAATTACTCAAATCTCAAGGATTAATGGAGATAATATCAGATTCAGAGTAGAATACTTGAATATTAGTGATCCTTTCTTTTCTGGAGAAGGGAATCCAATAACAGCTGCCAATATTACCTTTGACAGTGATTGGGGAGTAGTTGGAAGTGCAAGTTATATTGACCCTTATTATCAAGGAATAATTAGTATTAATGCTGCAGAAGGAAATCACTCATTCAGCGTTGATTCTTCAGGTACTTTTCTAGAAAGTGATAGTTTAGTATTCGAAGTTACTGTCTTTCATACCTTCGATATAAATCCGATTTCAGGAAGTATTTTCAATGCCTATTATACTGATGATGATGTGATTCAATTCCAGGTACTTGATACTTCAAACGCAAGTGTTCAAATATTACCTGATAATATGAACTTCTATCTAGATGAAGCCTTACTTACTGAAGTTCAAGATTATTCAATTAACATTCTTGGCACTACAATTGAGCTAACAATTTACTCTGGTTCATTAGGACTAAATTTAGCTGTAGGATCATATGATATCAGGATATCTGTACAAAAACAAGATTTCTTTGTAAGCTATAGTCAAGCAAATGCTTCAACAACAGTAGATTTAAACATTTTGGAGATAACAACAAATGTTGAAATTGTTTCTTCCGATAATGAAATTTATCATGGTAATGAAACAACTATTACTTTCTACTATGTAGATACTATACACTCAGAGAATATTATGGGAGCAAATTTTGATATTTCGTTTGATCTTGATCCAGAAGATGCTGAGATTATTGGAACTCCAACAGAAACTATGGGACTATATTCAGTTACAATTAGAATTAATGCTCCAGATGAACTGAGTATCAACATCTTTCTAACAATCAACAAACCTGGATACGAAGCAAAAACAAGCATAACAATAAAATCAATTTCAATAATTCCTCCTATAGAAGATGGAGGTATTCCGTTTTTTATCTTCATAATTATAGGTATCTTTTCTGCAGCAGCTATTATAACTCCAACAGTTGTAGTAGTTAGAAGAAAATTAACTAAGGATAAAAGAGCAGAAAAAGCACTGTTTGCAAGGATATATGGACTGTATGAAAGTGTTCTATCAATCACTAAACTGATAATTGTTCATAAAGCTACAGGACTACCAGTTTATGAAATGGATTTAGGATCAGAAATTACACTAGATCCTTCACTAATAACTGGTTTTCTGACTGCCATATCCTCCATGGGGATTGAATTACGTGGAGATAGAGCAGGATCAGTCAAACGATTACAATATAAAAATTTCCTAGTTACTGGATCAGAAGCTGGGCAATTTACTCTCTATACTTTTTCTGAAACAGACTTGAATCAAGAGATAGAGGATAAACTTACAGTTATTAGTGAATGGTTTGCTAAAATGTTTAGTAATATTACAGAAGACTGGGATGGTTCAACAGAAGTCTTCAGAATCAATCTTCAAGGAATAACTGAAAAAATCATGAAAGAAATTCATTTATGGATTTTCTATCCATTTACCGTATCCCCATATAAACAAGCTGAGATAGAAGAATTCACTGGATTACGAAAACGATTAGTCGAATATATTACTAATGGAGATAATGTAACAATAAGTCGAATCTTTGATGAACTTGATGATGTCAGAATTGAAAGAGGACTTCCAATAATCTTCGAGCTTATTGAAACTGGAATATTAACTCCTGTTTTCGATGCATACAAGATTGCAACTGTACGCTTCTAATCCTCTACTTTCTTGCTATCTTGAAAACTACAGGATTCTTATAATCAGGACAACAAACTGTAATTGAATCCTTATCTTCCTCCCAGGGAAAACAAGCGCCTACATTAATACCAAGTGCATAAGGATAAATAGCGTGAAAAGCTGCAGAACAAATTTTTCCTCTTTCTTCAGGATATTCAAATTTATCTCCAATTTCATGACCATAATTACAAATTCCAGCTTCTAAGATGTCAACAACTTCAATAGTTGTAGTTACTTCTTTTTCTTCAGACATTATTTTTCCTCAGTTTCTTTCTGTTTCTTCATTGCAGCAATGAGCTTTTCTCGTAAATCTTGATCAGAGTAATCTCCAATTCTTTTGATAGTAGAAACAATCTGACCAAAATGAGAGTGATCATGTAATAGCATTCCAGCTATTAATTCAGCTCTAGTATTAATTCCATAACCAGTATCTATTACTTCATCTTCCTGTTCAGGAGTAAGTTTTTCTATTTCCTTTTTCAATCCAGATGTTATCCTATCAAATTCCTTTTTCATCTCTTTAAGAGGAACTTTTCCCTCAGGCTTTGTTCCATACTTGAGAGCATAAGGACTATCTTCAATATCAAAGTCAGGGACAACACAGTTTTGATAGGTGCTTTGCACGAACATAAAAATCATTTTTACACATCTAGGTACACAAGAAAAGCCATCTTCTTGCAATGGCATATACATCGGAACAGATACAGGCAATAATCCAAAGCCTAGACCGCAAAACACCTACCGGCTACATCCCCAGGTACGAGGACCTGAGGAAGCTGTTCAGGAGGGTCTTCGACAAGGAGTACACGGAGGCCGAGTACACCAAACAGTTCAGCTTACGCGTAGACAAGTACCTGGAGAAGCAGGCAAGGATGGAGGGGCTCTACGGCGACGAGGAAGGCATACCCAAAGAGTTCTGGGCACTACACCACCGCATAAAGAAGCAGCTCAAGGAGCTACGGGAGAAAACAGGTGAACCAGTTCTCCCACCAACCTATTTCCAGTGACCCTTTTTCATCTGGGTCTAGACAGGTCCCCGGCGTACCTGTGCGCCGCCATGAGAGGCTCGGGGAGCGAGTGGTCCAGAAAGTAGGCGTCCGCTATCTCGACACATGACTCCAGAGTGATCAGGTGGCCCACCGAGACGTACACAGGTGACCCCGTTGGGGAGGTAATCTTGGCGCCTATCACCTTGCCGCTATACTTTATCAGCGTCTCATCGGCGTCGGGGTCATCGAGTTCACCGCAGAGCAACCTCCTAGCAACGCCTATCGTAGGCTTTTTTAGCTCGACTCCGATGTGGGAGGCCAGCCCGAAGCCCCTGGGGTGAGCAAGCCCGTGGCCGTTCACCATCAGGACGTCGTATCCGGACAGCCCGTGCAAGGCTTTCATCGCGGGGCGGAGCTCCCTGTATGAGAAGAAGCCGGGCACGTAAGGGAACTCCACCCGCGTCTCGGCCGTGGATACCTCAAGCACGTCGAGGCTCTCGTCCATGACGACGGCGGCCGAGAAGGCTACCC
>MEHH01000104.1 GCA_001940755.1 Candidatus Heimdallarchaeota archaeon AB_125 | reverse complement strand
CGATGCTTGTATTCTAGTAACTGAATGGAAAGAATTTCTTGACTTATCTCCTGAATTATTCAAGAAACTAATGAAAACTCCATTAGTTGTTGATGGAAGAAGAAGTCTAGATTCTGAAAAATTCAAGGATAAAGGAGTGAATTTCAAGAGTATAGGATTAGGGAAGTAAAACTCCTCACCTATATTTTGTTCTTAAGAACAATCTCTTGATTGTATTTTGGAATGATAAGATTCTTATGATCAACTCGAAGAACAGAATCATCAGGTGTATGTACCATTACTTTCTTACCACTCAAGTCATCAATAAACTCATTCAAAGCTTCAGAACTGCTATGACCACTTATATGAGCTGTAAAGACTTTCTGATTGTATTTCTTAAGTGCAACTGGGTGACTGTTTTTGAGTGAGAATCCTAATGTGTTAGGAGCTTGATATCCACAAATGAGTATTCCAGTGTTTTCATCTGAACTGGTCTCATCTATTAGCTTTCTTGCTGTTCCTCCTTGTAACATTCCATGACCGGTGACTACTATATCACCTTTCTCAAAATTATCATTTGTTAGATTCTTTACAATGTCAAATTTAGCTTTTAATCCCATGGATTTTGAAACATCAGCTGAGAGACCTGTAGTTTTAACACTTTTTTTGGTTGAAACTCTTAATCTCTCCAATCTTTTGATCATCTCTTGTGTTCTACCAACTGAAAATGCAGGAATAATTAATCGCTCACAAGTTTCTGCTGCCTGCAAAATGACAGTATTTGGGTCTGTTTCTTCGATTTTTCTATCATAGTATGTTCCATCAAAAATCGTTACATCGCAATCTGTAGGAAGCTTTGCTCCAGCAAATAGTTCACTTTTATCAGCTGAAAAATCACCAGTAAATAGGATTGTTGTTCCATAAACATCTAACTTGTAACTCACGCTTCCATAAATGTGTGAAGCTGAATATGGTGTTACTTCAAATCCTGGACTTACTTCTATTGTTTCGTTGACTTTCAATGGATTATATACATTGAACAGATTTACAATGTTAGAATTACTAAGATATGCGTTTTGAAATGGAGTAGCATTCTTCTTAGATATGCCATTTGATCTTAATATAGAAGAAGTTGAATGTAACAACTTTTCAGTTAATATCTTAGTTGATTGAGTTGCATACCATCGCTTTCCATTCTCAGGTCTAATGAGATAAGGTAAACCTCCAGTATGATCTAGATGAGCATGTGTTACTAGAACAGCTTTTACATATTTGAGAGATGGATGCCATCTTGGAGTGGAGTAATTTGCAACACTCATCCCAAAATCAAGTAGTACAGCATTGTTGTCATGTTGAACTAAAATTCCCATATTTCCAATATTTCCTCCACCAAGAAAACTTATACGGATTTTATGAGCACTCTTTGGGCTTGAATATGCTGTTATAGATGCGAATTCTTTCATTTGTTCCTTTGGTAAAGATGCTAGATCTTCCATAGCTACTGTTTTGGGGTCAAAATTGGATAAGTGAGGTTCTAAAACAGGATCAATAGTAGTTGGTACTATCTTCATCTTTCGAGATTTATACTCTTCCTCTACTATTTTTTGGAAATCTGAAATAGATGTTTTCTTATCTAGTTCGATATTATTGCTAATATTCTTTACCTTGAAATAAGCTAGTTCACTTAAAATTTCATAATCAATGTAGAAGTCCAAAAGCTTCATTGTATCTGAACTAATTGAACTTGAAAATTCTTCTAGATATTGTGGTCTTTCTTGTATATTCTTGATAATTCGGCTAAGATCATTTCCAATTTCGATTTCTTTTTCTGATAGTTTTAAATTAGGAAATAGTTCTTTTGTATATTTTATAAAATCTTGAAATTCAAGAGGTCTTAAACCTATTTTTCTGATTAGCTCAAGAAATGAATAGAAAGAATATCTACTGGACTTTCCTGCTCTTCTTTTCTTCTTCCAGAACATCCAATAGCTAACTACTAATATCACTGGTGAGAGTGATTCATGTGATTCTAATTCTTGAAGAACTGATCTGTAAAGTTCAAAACTGATTGCTTCAAACCAGTAAAGAGAAATTGCATAATGTATTAGACTATTAGAGGGTTCATCTTGAGAACCTGACCATGAAGTATTAAAAATCCCCAATAATTCCTCATTTGAACATATATAGTATGGATCTTTGTAATTGTTAGAAAATTCTTTAGATTCTTCGTATATTTTGAGTAATTCTTTGTTTAGTTTCTGTTTCGAATCTATTTTAAATAAATAATTAATGTAATTGTGTAAATTTAATGTCATTTTTTTCGACCTTGCGTTTTAGTGTGAAAAACTGTTGATATATCATTGTAAGTATAAAGTTGAATTAAATTGAAAAGAGAGCATATTGTTTATTCTTCTTCATTTGTATCGCTCTCAAGAAGACTGCTGAATGCATCTCGTAATTCTCCTTGTAATGCTTCTTTCATTTGTTTAGTTGACTTTTGAGGTGATGCTGGTGCAGCTGGAGTTGGTTCAAAATCTTCATCTTCAGCATCAGAAGCTCTTGATTTACGTTTCGCTAAAGCATCTTTAACTTCTAAATTTAGAGCCTGACTTGCAGGCATCGAACCTCCTGTTCCACCTGCTGCTAATTCTCTTTCCTTTCTATGTTCATTAGGATCTACTTTTGTCAAACCAGATCTAACATCTTGGATGTCTGTAGCACTTACACCGAATGGACTAAAGACTGGTGCTGCCCCAGGTGCTCCAGGTTCTCCTGGTGTAGGTTCTGGTGCTTTAGTTAGACCTGATGCTGCTTTCATAAGATCAGCACTACTTATTCCACCACCTGTGCTACCTTGTGCACCTGTTGGTGCAGGAATTCCTCCTCCATCTCCTCCCAGATTGGGTGCTTTATCTAATGATGGTGTTCCAACGGCAGCTGATAAATTTGGTGCTCCAACTGGACCTGCATCGCTTGCAGCTAAGTTAGGAGCAGCAGCTGGTGCAGCTACAGGAGAATCAAATGCTGGTGATGCTACTGCAGCAGGAGCAGAAAAAGATTGTGCGGCGCTAGAAGACATTCCTATGGCTGATTCAATTGATGTAATTCGATTAGTTAGGGTGTCAATATAGTCTTCCATTCTTTCTGTACTTTTAACCATTATTGCTCCAAAATTCTCAATTAATTTAGTAAGCTTCATAATGGCTTTTTTAGATGGTTCTGCAGTTCCAGATAATAATCCATCTAGATAATCATCAATTGACACATGTATCATGTGAACACCAAAAATATGATATAAAAAGTCTATGATACTCCTCAATATCACCGGAAAGATAAACGTTGAATAGTTAAGAATTTCTAACTGAAAACTTCTGGAATGACAGAAACGACATGTTGAATATCTTCAAGAGTGATTCCAAAATAAGTTACCATTCTGAAAAGCTGATCACCCATATGAGTGACTTTGATTCCTTTGTTCTCCAATCTATCTCGAACATCTGCAGTTGATAACTTACTAGCTGAAGTATCAACAATGACTATATTTGTATCAACGTTCTTTATTTTTAAGTCCTCGAATTCAGAAAGAGCTTTTTCAAGCATTTTTGCATGTTTATGGTCTTCAGATAGTCTATCTATCATATTGTTTAAAGCATAAATCCCTGGAGCAGCAATGATTCCGGCCTGACGAAGCCCTCCTCCGACTACTTTTCTATTGCGTCTAGATTCATGTATAAACTCCTCACTGCCAACAATAACTGAACCTATTGGACACCCTAAGCCTTTACTCAAGCAGAACTGCACTGAATCAACATTCTCTACTATTTTTGAAGCTTCCATTCCTGTAGCTACTGCAGCATTGAAAATCCTTGCACCATCAAGATGTACAGAAGCATTATTATCATGAGCAATTTTGGATAATCGGTCAATATTTTCCTTAGGGATGATTCTTCCTCCACCTCTATTGTGAGTATTTTCTAGACAGAGTAATTTAGTATCTACCCAATGAACATTGTATCCTCTTGTAAATATAGATTCAACATCTTGGGGATTCATTAAACCATTATTTCCTTCAATAAGAAAGGGAAATGCACCAACAACTTGTGAAAGACCTCCTACTTCATACATATTGATGTGGCTTTCTTTTTCAAGTACTACACCTTCACCTCGATTGAGATGAGTCATATTGGCTACTAAATTTCCTTGAGTTCCACTAGAAACAAGCAAACCTGCTTCCTTACCAAGTTCTTTAGCTGCTAAAGCTTCGAGTTCTTTTACTGTAGGATCTTCCTCCCACACATCATCTCCTAGTTCAGCAGTTAAAATTGTCTCTATCATTTCCTTAGAAGGTAAAGTAAAAGTGTCAGAACGTAAATCTATCATTATTTTTTTGGGTAATTGATTAAATTTAAAGTTATCTAAATTTAAACAGATTTAACAATCGAGAGTAAAACTGCGGAGAAATTACAATTCAGAATATACCTTCTAAAACTAAGGAGTTGAATGCTCTAGAATAATTATCTAGCAAAGTATATTAACACAAAAACGAAATGTAAATATTATGAATTTTATATCTAAAATTAGATTTGGTGACAAGACGTTTTGCACCAATTGTGGGGAAATATTATTGAAATATACTTCAATATGTAAAAACTGTAACACCTCTCTCACAGAAACCAATATTAAGCAATTGAAATCATCAATTAGGAAGAGAAGAAAAATATTTGTTATATTCAATTTTATCAGTTTAATTATTTTTCTCCCAATCGGAATTGGTTTGATTTTTCTGTGGGAAGATCTTAAATTTACAATTATTGCATTAACAATTGTAATTGGTACATTCTTTTTGCTTTCGATATTACTATACTATATAAGAATTGATCCAGAACAAAGAAAAATAAAATTCTTAGATGAAAGGAAAGTTAATTTCTTGATGATAATAAGTTTAAGTATAGGCTTTTCCATGGTAACAATAATAATAATGATTGGACTAGTAACTCTTATAGTTTTATTAATTATGTCTGCCTTTTTAGGCGGTTTGGGTTAATTCAAACAAAGGAAACAATCTTAGTAGATTCTAACCTTTCCTTCTTTTCCTTCTTTTATAGAAAACTATGTTCACTATAATGAAAGCTATTAGAAGTGAGATACTTTCGAAATTGATTGTTTTAGTTTCATCTATTAAATAGTAGATAATCTGATATTCTACTACCTATATGCTCGTGCAAAGAAATTTTGTGTGTGCTATCATTGAGATTTCTTCAATATCCTCTTCTTTCTAACATTTTGATTTGATGTTTTTCTTACTGCGATTATTGTTGGAAGAAGCAGAAAAATTGAATGGAAACCATAGTCAGTTGTGGAAGTATTCTCTAAAATGCTAATTAGAATAGATTTACTAACAGTTGGTGCATTTTCTGTAGATACAATTACAGTAATGTTTCCAACCCCTTTACTAATTGCAGTCAAATTAAAACTAACAAGTTCATATCCTCCAGGTTCAATAGATCCTCCTAACACAATCTCTTTTTCTGATAGTTTAACTGTTGCATTAATTTTTATACCTACAATCTCTGCTGTTTGGAATTGCCCGTTATTCTCAACTGTGCAATTAACAAAGACTAATTCTCCAACATAGACAACTTCTGGATAGGCTATTAACTGTGTTATTGCAAGAATGGTTTCAGGTAACTGGTCTTCAAATGAATGTGAATTAACTACATAAGAATTGTCAATTTGAAAAAAGATAGGGATGATGAAAAACATAGCACAGAGCAAAATTCTTGCTTTTTTCATTATTAATGTTTATCATTGGAATTTATATCTGTTGTGCAAATTTCCTTACTCTAGTGAAATTTTACTGGCTCAGGAAGTTTATCAATATATTTCAGAAATTTCTCTGGCCAATTATTTTTATCTAAACCTTTCTGAGAAATGAAAGCTGTGAGAAACCTCTCAAAACTACCACCACCACAACCACTCCAGAGTTCGATATTTCCTTCAGCTTTGACAGAGAAACCTTTGGGATATTTCTGACCAATAATAGAGATATTCTGAATCTCTAGCCATTCACTGTCTTCACGATTTCCACGATAAGGCATATAGGCTTCGTAATCTATAGTTCCAACAACAAGATCTTCAGCAGAATCCATTTCATCTTCATGAGCTGATTGCTGTAACCACCAAGGAGTAACTTTAGCTTCTCTGACCTCTAAATCTAGAACCTCTTCAAAGATAACTCTAAGTTTGTCTTTAACTTGCATTCCTATTTCTTTAGCTTGTTCAGGAGATCCTATGAAAAGTGTTTCAATACGGTGTAATTCATCAACTCTTTCAAAACCATAAGCACTACCAGATTCATAGCGATAAGTTGGACCAGACCAGTCATAGATTTTTATTGGAAGGCTTTCTTTAGCTATGGTTTTACCCTGTAACCATGACCAAAATGGAGGGCACTGAGCATAAGAGAGTCCACCAATTGGTGCAGAAACCTTCTCTGCTAACTTCTCAGATGGGATAGTCTTAGTTATTGTGATATAATCTGCAATCTCTTCAAAATATTCCGGATCAGCAGATTTAGGTTGTACAACGAAGTAAGGTTCGAAACCACCTTGATAGATACCTTCTGCGTGCTCAGATCTAAGCCAGATTGACCAATCTACCAATTTTGGTATCATCATTTGATTGAAACCTAAAGGCTCGTAGATATAATCTATCATTATTTGTTTTAATGCTTCAGCTAAAGTTGTTATTGTAGGAGTTAGTATCCACTGATTTCTATAATTAGTTCGTTGAATCCAATTAGCTTTTTGCATCAATTGAGTAGGATTTTCATCTGTGAAATGTTTCTTTTCTCCACTATACCATGAGATTTGGTGATGCTCATTTTTTGCCCCATAGTGCTGTTTAGAAATCTTTTCTCCCACTCGTCGTACAATTCTTTCGATTGCACCCTTTTCTACAAAATCCTCTTCGATTTCAGGGTCAACTTCGATTTTAACAAAGTTCTTTCCATCCTTCTCGAAGAATTCTATTTTATTTACTAATGGTAAGCTAAACTCTTTGATTGGTTTTTCTTCTAACTCTGTTTCAATAATGTATTTAATAAAAGCAAATCCTCGGAGTCCAACACGATATTTTTTACCTAATGTTGCAGCAAGCTGTTTCCTTAATCTAAGTACAGCAACATGGGGAGAGAGTGAATCAATAGATGAGATAGTTAAAACTAATTTATTATCTTTAGTTTTCCATTCAGTGAATTTGAATTCTCCTTCATCTCTAGATTTTTGAGTTTTTTCACTAAATTGTTTGAGAAGCTCTTCTATTTCCTCCTTACTTTCTTCAGGAAAAGGACCACTTAATGTAAATTGTACTTCGAGATGTTGTTTCATAATGATTACAAAAGAAAATCTTACTAAGTAATTTTAACTTTTCCTAATTGTGATACTAAAAAAAGAAGAAAAAAGAAGGTTATTTCTTATTGTTATTATCTTCTTGTATTTGGAGGTATTCTTTGAGTATCTTCTTAAGAGAGTTTTGGGTAATTCTTGAATCTTCTGTAATCAGACCATCTGAGATACGAAGGTGTCTAAAACCCGGTCTTAAGAGAGATAAATCATGAGAACACATGATGAAGGTAGCTTCGTTATCTTTAACAAATTTCATTAAAACATCCATAATCTCTCTAGCTAGATCTGAATCCATGTTTGCAGTTGGTTCATCGGCTAGAAGAATCGGTGTCTTTCTTGTTAGAGCCAAAGATAATGTCGCTCTTTGCTTCTCTCCAGCTGATAACTCATCTGGATATGAGGCTAATTTGTGACTAATATGCACATCTTTAGTTACTTCATTGCCTATATCTGGATTATATTCTTTGCCAAGAAATAGGTACGGAACAAGTAGATTATCTTTGAGTTGAATTGGTTCAAAAAGACTGTGGTATTGAGTTATATATGCAATGTTCGCTAATCTGAAATCTGATCTATCAGTATCATCTGCAGTTCCCATTGAAAAATCATCAATAAGGACATGACCTTTGTCAGGGATTAATAATCCAGCTATTAGATTAAGCAAAGTAGTTTTACCTACTCCTGAAGGCCCAGAAATGAAAACAAAATCTCCTTTCTTAATATTAAGATCTACTCCTTTGATGACTGGATGAAGCTTACCAAAGATTTGATAACCTTTTTCTAAACCTTTGATGGTAACATAATCCTTAGCTTTTGCATTATATTTGAATTTATTCTCGAATAGATATCGAACATCATCAAATGAGAGCTCATCTACAGTCTCTTTGTATTCATCAGGTGGTTGTTGAAGGATTTTGAAAACTTCTTCTTTTGTAACTAAATCAGGATTCCAGAGCATAGCTAGTTTCTTTGAAGGATGAACTTCAAATTCAGCAAATTCTCTAAGAGCTATGGAGTTCTTTACTCTATTAGGTATTTGAAGCATATGAGAAGGATCAATATAAGCT
>MEHH01000103.1 GCA_001940755.1 Candidatus Heimdallarchaeota archaeon AB_125 | reverse complement strand
CCATAGAAGACATCTTGAATTATCATGATTATCAAGTTTCTTTACTTTATACTGCACTTGATGTTCTAAAATCTAATGGAGAACTTGTGTACAGTACTTTTTCTTTAGAACCTGAAGAGAACGAATTAGTAATTTCTGAAGTATTGAAGAACGCTGATGTGGAATTAGAAGAAATAGAAATAAATGCAAAGCCTGGCATTATACATTTCCAAGATATGGATTTAAACAAAAATCTAAACAAAACAAAAAGATTGTATCCCCATGAAACAAATGGAGAAGGATTCTTCATAGCAAAGTTGGTGAAAAAATAATGAGTAAACCAATATTTCGAATAAGAACTAAAGAGGAAGATTATCTTATTAGAGAAACAATTGAGTCTCATTTTAGTACAGATAGTTTAGGTGCATTCAAAGGCTATTATTTCTGGATTAAGGAAGGTAAGATAAAAGAAGCATTTGCTGTTCCTCACGAGAGTTCAGATTTAATCTCAAAAACAACAGGTTTAGAAGTTTATTTTGCAGGAATACCCATAGGAAGCATTTGGTCAAACACATTTCAACTTGAAATCGAAGGTGCAAAAATGGTTTCATATTATGCATCAAAGAAAATTATTGTTAAAACTGATCAATTCTTGTATGGAAAACCCATCTTCAAAGAGAATATTAGCAAATCTGAAGAATCTTTTGAGAAGAACGACCATCTAATAGTTATGAGTAAATCTAATATTTTTTATGGAATTGGAAAAGCTGAAGTAAGTTCAAATGAACTCCATACTGTAAAACAGAATACTGTTGTTATAAAAGGATCAAAAAGAAAACCACTAGATGTAGGATGGTATTTAAGAGAAGGGAGTTGAAACTCTACTTTTTTCTTGGTTTATCTTTAATATTGAAAATCAAGTTTTCTCAAGCAAAATCAAAAAGTATTTAAATCTAATTTCGAGAGTTAATTTAGTTTTAAACTTTATTTAAGCAAATGTTAGAGCTTTTGTTCTTCTAAATATTTGTTTTTAAGAAATCTGTTAGGGTTGAACAATTTGAGTTACAGAGAAGTATTAGAAAGAATATCTAATGATATACATGCAGAACTACCATCCAATTCTGAAATCACAACAATTGAATTTGAAGGACCAGAAGTTGCTGTTTATTCAAAGAACCCACGTGTATTAGTAGATGATGAAACGATTGTAAAAGAACTTGCAAAAAAACTTAGGAAAAGAATAGTCATTCGTTCAGATCCAAGCGTAAGATCAGATAAAGATGAAACAATTTTTACAATTAATGAATTAGTTGGAAAAGAGGGAGAAATTACAAATATTGACTTTGATGAACTTGTAGGTGAAGTGATTATAGAAGCTCTGAAACCAGGAGTTATTATTGGTAAATCAGGTGAAATGTTAAGAACAATAATAGCAAAAACTTTGTGGAGACCTAGAGTCATGAGAACTCCACCTATCGAGTCTAGAGTTATTAAAACAATAAGACATCTTCATCAAGAAAATTCAAAAAAACGCCAAGAAATTCTTCGAACTGTTGGAAAGAGAATTCACAGACCTGTACTCTATAGAGATGACACAATAAGAGTAACAGCTTTAGGAGGTTTTGCTGAAGTTGGAAGAAGTTGTGCTTTAATTCAAACTGGAGAGAGTAAAGCTATTATAGATTGTGGGATAAATGTTGGAAGCAATTCTCCAAATAATACTTTTCCGAGATTCGACCTACCAGAATTTGATATTGAACAACTTGATGCTGTCGTGATTTCACATGCTCACCTTGATCATTCAGGTTTTGTGCCATATTTGTTCAAATATGGATACAAAGGAGCAGTTTATGCAACTCGACCAACAAGAGATTTGATGACAATGTTACAAATTGACTACTTAGATGTAGCTAATAAAGAAGGGAAAACACTACCTTATGAGAAAAAAGATATTATTGAATCAGTTTTACACACTATTGTTTTAGATTATGGAGAAGTCACAGATATAACTCCAGATATAAGATTAACTTTC
Source organism: Candidatus Heimdallarchaeota archaeon AB_125 (assembly GCA_001940755.1). Taxonomy (GTDB): domain Archaea; phylum Asgardarchaeota; class Heimdallarchaeia; order Heimdallarchaeales; family Heimdallarchaeaceae; genus UBA460. The sequence continues at coordinate 6,540 of MEHH01000103.1, read as the reverse complement.
CACAATGCTGGTCACATTGTTGGGAGTGCAATTCCCCACTTTCATATTGGAGAGGGAATCTACAATATGGCTTTTGCTCAAGATATCAAATTTGCTAAATCTAATTTATTAGATCCCGCAAATGCTAGATTTCCAAGGCTAGAAACTCTATTCATTGAATCAACTTATGGAAAACCTCAGGATATACTTCCTTCAAGGGTTGAATGTGAAAAAATGTTAAGGAACATAATACAAGATACAATTCAAAAAGGAGGGAAGGTTCTAATTCCGGTACTCGCTGTAGGAAGAGCTCAAGAAATTCTAGTTGTTTTAGAGAATCTTATGAGAAATAAAGAGCTTCCACAAATTCCAGTTTATACTGACGGTATGATACGAGAGGCTTCTGCAATCACAACAGCTCATCCTGAATTCTTGTCGAAAGCTTTAAGAGAACGAATTTTCCATGAGGGGGAGAATCCGTTCCTAGCAGAACAGATGAAACATGTAACAGGAAGTGAAGAGAGAGAATTGATTGTTGAAGGTGATCCTGCAATAATCTTAGCTACAAGTGGTATGATGAATGGTGGTCCCAGTGTTTACTACTTCAAAGCTCTATGTACTGACCCAAATAATGCACTAATCTTTGTAAGTTATCAAGGAAAAGGAACTTTGGGAAGTAAAATCCAAAAAGGAATCACTGAAATTCAAATGGTTGAAAATGGAAAAACTGTGATGCATCATATAGAAATGGCTGTTCACAGTATCTCTGGTTTCACTGGTCACTGTGATAGAAGAGAATTAGAAAATTATATCCATAAAGTCACTCCAAAACCAGAAAGAGTGGTTGTTATTCATGGAGAGGAATCAAAGGTATCAAAATTTGCTTCATGGGTCTATAAAAATACAAAAAGAGAGAGTCTTGCACCTCCTAATGGAACAACTATCCGATTGAAATAATGAATGATTAAAACTGATATCCCCAAATAGAATCTCTTAGATGATGGAGATTCTTGATTACTTTTCCCTTTTTTGTCTTCGAAAAATCTTCTGAAGAAACTAATGATTGTCCTACTCCAAGAATAGAATTAGCTTTTTCTTCGTGAATGATAACTATTGATCCTGATCTTATTGATTCATCGAAAAAGACAATCCCTGGAGACATAACATCTGCACCATTAGTAATGAATCTGATCGCACCAATATCCACCACTATTTTTGGAAGAGAGTAAGCATGATTACGCAAATAGTGTATGGTGGGTATTTTTTTATTTTCATACTCAAAAACCCAAATTCTACGATTAGCCACTATATACGTTCCTTCGTTTGTCCTAACTTCTTCAATAATTAAATCTCGTTTTATAGAATCTTCTACTTCCTCTCCAAATAAATCAGCTAATTGAGCAAATAGTGTTCTTTTATCTTTTTTAGAAAGGTGATTTCTAGCTTTTACTTGCATATCAATACATTCCAAAGAATTATTTCTGTAATCTTTCAAGAATAGAACTATATGACTTCTTGATTGCCTCATATCTATCTTTTGAGGACATCCCAAGAACATACATTTGTTCTTCATTTTCAAGTCTTCGCGTATATTCTTCTCTTAATGAAGAAATGAATGTATCGATTGAATCTCGCACATTGGAAAGTAATTCTAAACCAGGTGAAGGTATAGTGTAAATATATTTCAAGGTTGGATATGTGTCAGCTTTTCTCTCTATTAGACCGATTTCCAACATTTGTTTTAGATGTTTTTCAACAGCAGGTCTTGAGATACCTAATTCTTTAGTTAGTTCATCTGCTGTTAATTTCATATTCCCTAAAAGAGTGAGAATTTTCCTCCTGGTACTATCTCGGAAAATTGAATAAATGGTGTCTACAATAGGAATTTCCTCTTGAGAATCATCTATAATTTCTGACATATATCAAACTTTTATCTTTCTACTTAAATTGTTGTTGGTTTAAACTTCTCGGTTTAAGCTTAAAACTTTAGATTTAAGTTCATTTCCTAGTTGATTAAAATAAACATTATATAAAATGCTGTTAAGATAGTATTAAGGTGAAAGAATGAGTCAGAATGACATAAGAATGTACAAAGAACTCTTAGAACTCCTAGAAAAAAGAATGAATGAAGGAGATATCGATAAAGCTAGTTATGCTGAGTTAAAGGAAAGATATACTCAGAAATTAAAGGCAACTAGACAAGAGTTTGAATTTAGAAAAGATGCACCTGACATAAAAGTATCTGGAGCAAAAACATTCACTCAAGATTCTGTTTCAGTTTCAGGTGCGGCCACAATATCAGGAGGTAAAATTGAGAGAGATATAAGAATCTCTGGGGCTGGTAAGATATCTGGAGACGTTGAATGTAACTCTTTGCGTTGTTCAGGAGCAATTAAAGCATATGGAAATGTACTTGCACATGGAGAAGTCAAATGTTCAGGTTCTTTCAGATGTGATAAGGATTTGAATGCTGATGAAAATGCTTCATTTAGTGGATCAGCTAAAATTTATGGTGAAACTGTAGTTCAAGGACATCTTACAGTTACCGGATCATATAGAAGTGACAAAAACACTCAAGCTATAAAAGGTGCTACTCTTACTGGTTCCACAACAATAAGAGCTAATTTGCTTTCTGAAAATTCAATTAAAATTGGTGGAAAAGCACGAATTGAGAAAAACATCATATGTGAAAATGTATTAATCGAGGGGAGAAGAACTGTTTTTGAATCTTTCTTTTTCAGGAAAGCAAAAAAACTAGTTACTGTTCAGGGAAGTATTATAGCTCATAACGAAGTTGACATCCAAGATGTTAGAGTGATTAAAGATATTAAAGCTAGAACTGTAAAACTAGGCCCAAATACACTAGTAGAAGGAACAGTATATTATGTTGAAGATCTCTTTATGGCTGATAGTGTAAGGTTAATGAAAGACCCTAAGAAAGTATCTCAAGATGATATTAAACTCTAGAAACTTTCTTCTGTTTTCATTTTTTTAAATCTGACATAGTTTTTATATTTGATACAAAGGTGAGAATTTTTCTTTAAGATACTCAATGTGATACTTTGGTGAGAGATCTTCACCTGTTATGCTTTTCACCATATCCAAACAGTCCAAAGTCCCACCTCTCTGATGTACATTAGTTTCAAGCCACTTACGTATTGGGGTAAATTTACCGCCCTCTAGGGAAACTTTCCAGTTAGGTAAATCCTTAGATATCTTAGCAGTCATTTGAGAGGATATTAAATCACCGATTCCATAACCAAAGAAGTAACCGTAATATTGGCTGTACCAATGCAAATCTTGCATTAATCCTAAAGTATCATTTGGAACAGTTACTCCTAAATATTGTTTATATTTTTCATTCCAAACTTGAGGTAAGTCTTTAGTATCTATTTTCCCTGCAAACCAATCTCGTTCTATCTCAAAACGGATTATTATATGTAAAATGTAAGTAACTTCATCAGCTTGTATTCTTACAAAACCAGGATTCACTGCATTTAGAGCAAAGTAAAAGTCTTCTAAAGAAACATCCTTGAAAACACCTTCTGTATCTTTTTGAAACTGAGGATAATAGTATTTCCAAAATTCTTTTGAGCTTGCAATAATGTTCTCAAGAAATCTAGATTGAGATTCCCCGAAACTTGGAGATGCCATGCGGTAGATAGGTTGATTAAACCACTCTTCTTTTCCTTGTAAACTATGGATAGCATGTCCGCATTCATGAGCACCAGCTAGAAAAGCAGATAGAACATAATCTTCGTGATATTTTACTGTAACTCTAACGTCTTTAAATCCCCCTCCTATAGTTAATGGATGTTCAACTTCAGCTATATTTCCTACTGCGTTTTCAGAATAAAAATCGTATTCTAAGAAACGTGAAATGTTTTCAACCATTTTCACTTGTGCCGATCGTGGAACTTTTCTAGAAAGGAATGATCTATCGGGTTTTATTTCCGATTCAGTGCATTTCTTAATAAATGGGATAAGAAATGATTTCATTTCATCAAATAGTTTAGTGAGTAATTTTACTCCAAAACCCTTATCTCGACTATCTATTAGTGCATTAAAAGAATCATCCATATTCTTGGATTTTGCTAATAGGTTGTTAGCTTCATCATTAAGAGCAAACAAATCTTCTAAATCAGGAAGAACCATTTGAAAATCAGATTTTGCTTTAGCTTTTTTCCATACTTCAAGAGTTTTGTTTGATTGTGCAGCAAGTTTTCCAACTAACTCTGATGGAAGAATTGTTCGATCATCATAAGCTCTTCTTATCAATTCAACATTTCTTCTTTGGAGATCATCAAGAGAAGTATCTTTTTCACATACCTCCAACATCTTACCTACTTCAGGTCTAGTCGCTAAACCATGGGTTTTTTGACTTATATACTGGAATTGCTTTGCTCTTTGTCCAATTGCTGCAGGGGGCATGTAGGTATTCATGTCCCAGTACAATACTCCACCCATTGAATTTAGTAATTGAATTTCTTGATAGTTTTCTAATAGTGTATCATATTCCTTACTCATTTAATATCATCTAAAAAAATGAAATAGTATTCAAAAATGTTATCCATTGAATAGAAAAATAGAAGGAAACAAACTATTTGCTTCCTAGATAGTTTGCTTTATCTCCTAGCTGTTCTTCAATACGTAGTAATTGATTATATTTAGCAGTTCGTTCTCCTCTAGCTGGAGCACCAGTTTTTATTCTCTCAGCACCAAGAGCAACGGCTAAATCAGCAATAAATGCATCTTCAGTTTCTCCCGATCTGTGAGAAATATTAATTCCCCAACCATTATCACGAGCTAGATTAGCAGCTTGAATTGATTCTGTTAATGTACCTATTTGATTTACCTTTAACAGAAGATAATTTGCTGCTTTCTTGTCAATCGCCATTTGTATTCGCTTAGGATTTGTAACTGTTAAATCATCAGCAACTACGGATATATCTGGTAACTTTGCATGTAATTCTGCAAAAGAATCAAAGTCATTTTCATCAAATGGATCTTCCATAGAAATTATTGGATATCTTTCTGCTAGATCAATATAATAGTCGACAAGTTCACTACCAGTTAATTTCTTTCCATCAACTTCATATAAAGAATCTTCAAAGAATTCCGAAGCTGCAGAATCCAGACCAATTGAGATTTGTTTACCAGGTTTATATCCCGCATCTTCAATGGCTTCAACAAGCATATCTAACGCCTCAGGAGCAGTATCAACCGGACTACCAAATCCACCTTCGTCACCTAAGTTTATTGCAGATGGTCCAAATTTCTTCAAATTATTCCTTAGAACCTGATAGACTTCACAAATCGCTCTTAATGCTTCATTGTATTTCTTGAAACCATGTGGAATAAGCATGAATTCCTGAATTTTTAGATTCCCTCCAGCGTGTTTTCCACCATTAATAACATTCAGCATAGGAACAGGTAGGCTTGTTGCTTCTCTATTCAGATATTCATAAATTGGAAGATTCAACCCATTTGCTGCAGCTTTACATGCAGCTAATGAGACACCAAGCATTGCATTCGCTCCAAGCTTAGACTTGTTTTCTGTTCCATCAATCTCCAACATCAAATTGTCAATTGCTTCCTGTTCAGTAACTTCCATCCCAATTACTTTAGGAGCAATTAGCTTGTTTATATTTTCTAAAGCTTTTAAGACACCTTTTCCAAGAAACCTCTTGTCTTTATCTCTTAGTTCGAGTGCCTCATGTTCTCCAGTAGAAGCACCTGAAGGTACTAAGGCACGACCAAAGCCTTCAGATGTATAAACATCTACCTCAACAGTAGGGTTTCCTCTTGAATCTATTATCTCACGAGGAACGATTTTTGTTATTTTAGACATATTAATCAAAGAAAAAAATAAAGAGTGCTTATTAAGGATTTTTCATTGTACTCTCATGTCTTAAAATGTTCAAATCCTTCATTTGACAAACTGTACATTGAGTATTCCTTATCTAAGATTATGATATCTTCATGATTTGAACTAAAACAACCAATCTTCTGTATAAACAAATTAGTATTTTTTGATTGTTTTAACAATTCATCTTCCATTTCTGGAGTAATTGAAAAAATAAGTTCAAATTCTTCTCCTCCGTTAAAAACCAGATCCAATGGATTCAGATTTTCAGCTTTTGCATAAGAGTTCACTGCAGGATGAATTGGTACTTTAGTTACATCGATTCCCATATTGTTTACTTCTGACATCTCTTTCAAAGTTATAAACAAACCATCAGAACAATCCATACATGTATTGATTGATGTAACTTTAAACAATTTCAGAAAATTCACTTTTGCTTTTGGTTCAAGAATAGCTGGTAATACTAATTCGTTTAGTTCTGCTGGTATTTGTTCATTGTGTAATAGCTTTCTGAATCCCAAAGTAGTTAATCCAAAGAGTCCTGTTGAAAAAATTAAATCTCCATTTTTGGCACCTTTTCTAGGAAGAAGTTTTTCTTTATCACATACTCCAAATGAAATTAAATCTACTATAATATCATCTGATTCATTCAAATCTCCTCCAAGATACAATATTCCATATTCAATACATTGATC
>MEHH01000102.1 GCA_001940755.1 Candidatus Heimdallarchaeota archaeon AB_125 | reverse complement strand
GAAGTTAACAGATATAGACTATCTTCATACTTCCATAGTTATGAATGAACCTGATGAAAAATTGTTCGAAGATATTTTCTCAGAAAATTTCAAAAGAATTGATGCTGTGAAAATAAAAAAGAAGAAGAAAAAGGAAAGTGTTAGATAACTATTTCACACCAATACGCTGGATGATCTGAATGCCCTATTGCTATATACTGAGCAGCAGAAACAACTGTACCGCTACTTAGGAAAATGTGATCAATTGCACTATATAGATCAGTGGCTGGATCTAAATACGCCACCGATTCAGTTAGATTTATTGCAGGGTTTCCGTAGAATTGTTCATAGGAATCGATTAAACCTGTACTCAGTGTTTCATTATAAGCTTGTGAGTAAGGAAAGAAATTGAAATCTCCCATATAAATGACATTTGTTAGACCATTTATTTCTTCCAACATCTGTGAATTCTGCTCTCTAACTATTTCATTTGTAGTTCCTGCAGGATGATGAACTGCTACATTGAAAACTGTTGTTCCAACAGTTATTTGTGCTTGTGCTGAACCTATTTGCTCCATATCACTATAAGCAAAGAAGGAATAAGCATTCGTGATAGGGTACTTTGATAAGATTGCGCATCCAAATGTGTTAGTTACAGTTTTAGGACCATAATAAGAATACATATTCAGTGCAGAAGCAAAATATCTAACGACATCAAGATTTCCACCTGAAATTCTAGTTGGATCACATTCTTGGAGTCCAAGGATATCTGGATCAACTGCTTTTATAATCTCTAGTTGACCATCATAATTCCAATCACTTGTCTTGTTAAGTCCTTGTAGAATATTATAGGTCATAATTGTTAAGGAAGTTTTACCACTTGCAGAATAGTTAGGATTTGGTTCTGTTACTACTCCACCAATAATAGTTCCTACAAGCATTAATCCAAAAACAGTTGATAGAATGATTTTTGTATTGAGCTTCTTAGATAACTTCTCAAATGTCAGAGTGGACTTCTTTACAAGAAGTATACTTAATGAAATAACCAATCCTGGTATGAAGAATGCTAGCCAATACATATCTCTAAATATTGTACTAACTGGTGGAAGAAATGCCCAGATATTTGGAAAAATTTGAACGAAAATCATGAATATGATGAAAAATCCTCCAATAGTGAAGCTTACACCCATCTTTGTTGGACTTGGTTTTAGTTTTATCAGTTCTTTTGTAAGTAAAGTAAAATCAAGATAGAGAATAGGAGATAAGATTATCATTAGAACCAAAGGTATCTGTTGGTACCATGCAGTTGCAGGAGCAACATGAGGATAAGTTGTTGAACTAGAAATAAAGAATATTTGATGAACTAATACAGTCAATGTCATAGAAATTGTGAATAAACCATTCCAAACCCACAACATCCAAGGTTTTAGTTTGTTAACTAAATCAGGTTTCCATAGCTTAAGTCCAATAAATGCACCAAGCATTATCAGAATTCCAATTACAATACCAATATAGTTTCCTTCAGTCCATCTAGATATTACTGTTGGGCTCATAAAAGTAAACCAAATTGTAACAAAAATACCAAAAATCCCCATAGTTAATCCTAGGACTTTCCCGAAACTTGCTTTTGTCTCTTCTTCCATTGGTTTAGCTTTTTCTGTCTCTTTATTCTGTAGTTTAAGGTACAATGTTATTAGTATAATTGATGCTATTATTCCCAACATCCATCCTATTACCTGCCACCCTCTATATTGGGAAATATCTTTTGACACACCAGCTGTTCTGAACAGTATTGACAATCCAACAGCACTAGCCATTGCTATACCAAAGTCAAAACCAGTTTTCTCCTCTCTATTTTTGATTCTTGTTATAAATCCTGGAAAGAAAACTAGAAAACTCCCAACAGAGAGTCCTGCAAAAATATAAATCCACATTCCTGTCATAAATGGTTCAACCAATCTAGCTAAGATTATTATTTCTCCTGAGATCAATAATGCTAAATCTGGTACTTTTTTCCGAAAAGCAAGTAGGATTAGTGGTAAAAGTAGAACAAGTAACCCTAAGACATTCATATCGGGCCCTGCTTTAGGTAGGGCAAATGCCCAGATCCTCTCGAATAAATCTGAGAGTGTTTGTATAAAAAACAAAAAAATAATCGAAAAAAGAACTATCTGAGAGAAATCTCCAATAACATGTTTCTTCAAGAATGACATATTAGTGTAAGGAATATCGCTTCTTTAAAAATCTAATTGCACTATATTTTGTCAATTTGATTGTTACTTAAAGTAATCTAGTTGATTTTACTTCATCTTTGCTAGAGCTTCATCAATCATGCCTATAGTTATTGTATCTGGATTTTTTCGCTTGTTTTCGTTCTTTTTCATATTTTTTAGAATGGGTTTAGCTTCAGAACAATTCATAGAGCCTAGTCCTTTGATGATACTTCGTCGTACATATAGATCATTATCTTTCAAACAATCAATCATTACTTTCGCTGCTTTTGAATCTCTAATTCTTCTTAATGAATACGCTGCACTCCTACGTATTTTTACTTCATCATCAGTAAGCATAGGAATGAGTATATCTATGGCTTCATTAGCTTGTATTTCTCCCAAAATTTCTGCTGAATACCTAATAACATTTAGTTCACTACTCTTCAAACCTTCAATTAAGTATGGAACAGCTTTCTCGCCTATTTTTCTTAGAGCACTTTGAGCTCTAGAGGAGGGAAGGTCATTCTTCTTGAGGAAATTATCTACAAGCATTTTAATCAGCTTCTCACTATAACTTTCTACAGGAATGTTCTCAGTAAGGGTTCTAAGTGCAATATCTCTTACTTTACTATCTTTATCATCTACAGCCTTATCTAAGATTTCTTTCAAGTCTGCTTGACTATTCTCCTTAATGTAGTTCAAAGAAAACAATCTTACTGATGGGTCCTTGTCTGTGATAAGACTTGCAATAAATTTCTTAGCTTCTGGAGTTTTGAACATACCAACAGTACCCATAAGAAAATTCTTCATCGGAACAGGTTGGGATTTGAATTTAGATTTTATTATTGGTAAAGCCTTTGACGGTACTTTCAGGAGTGTATGTGTAACCAGATCTATATACTCAATATTCTCCATTTGAGTTGTTACCATAGCTTTGATTAGATTGTCAGTAATATTCGCTTTAGCTATCCTCTTATCTAGAAATTTATGAATAGCTTTCCTCCTTATGGTTTCGTCTCTTTCCTTTAATGCTTTATTTATCAAACTTCTTGCCTTGGGATGGTCAATCCAGATAATATAATCGTATGCTTCTCTCTTGATAATTTCGTCTTTGTGATTGAGTAATTCTATAATCTTATCTTTTGAACGTTTAGAGTCAATCTGAACTAGTAACTTAATTAAAGAAAGTTTAGTGCTACTTGATTGAGAACCCAGAATAATTTCAATATTGTCAAGTACTTGCTCACCAAATTTTCCTAGTCTTTCGAGGATGTTTCCATCAAATCCAATATTCTTTGCCTGATAGGTTTGTAATGCTGCTGGAACAAAGTCCTTCGAATAATTTTTTAGCGCTATATTTTCATCTAAATAGATTTGAACGGCATTAAAAGCAACTTCTGGTTCAGGATCATTTAAAGCTCTCTCTACAATATTAATACACGAAGACACTATTTTATTCCTTACTAAATAATCTAGGTTGAATATTCGCATATGGGATTCATCATGATCATGCAGTTTGATTATCTGCTCAACAGATTTCTTTGTATTCAAATACTCAAAGAATCTAGCAATTGATTCCTTATGTTTGTATTTTGTATCATTAAGAACTTGGGTTAAAAAATGAACACTATCATCCTCATATTTTTTCAGAGTATCACTGATATCCTTGTTAAACTCTAAGTTTTCATGTACGAAGTACTCAATGATTTTCTGAATTGTTTTATTTGTAAGATTCTGTTTGGGGATATCATTTCTAATGAGAAATTTCACATAATCTCTTCTGAATTCGGTAATTAGTCCAGAAATGTTATTTTCTATTATTTTTGGAGATTCAGCATATTTTCTCAATGCAATATTCTCCAAAGCAAATTGTCTAATTGTCAGATCCTCATCATTGTAAACTTTAATCAAGGTTTTTTTCTTCAGTTTATCATCACCTTTGAGATGAAGGATGTTACTTGCTACATTTCTTACGTGGGGAGATTCATTTTCTAAAGAATCAAAAAGAATATCCTTGATCAGCTCAAATGGCTCTTTTACAATATTATCTACAGCTTTGTTTCGAATGTTTTCATCCGTATCTTCCAAACATGTAACAAAACTTTTGAATATCCTATCAGCTTTTGATTTGATTAATTTCTTTGTCTGATTGTATTTGATAGTTGTAAGCGTTTCAAGAGCTAATGTTCTTACTACTGTAGACTCATTATTGAGAGCTAAGAAGAGATTATTGAAAATCTCTGTGTGATTGAGTTTTATCATACTTTTCATTGAACTCTCTCTAACAGGCTCAAGCTCATGCTCTAATAAATCCTTAAGATGGTTTTTTAACTCTTTATCTTTTCTATGTCTCAGAGCAATAAAAGCTATATCTCGTATTTTGAAATCTTTATCTGCTAGTAGGTCTCTCAAGAAATCTAAAGCTCGATTATTGTTGAAAAGGCAGATTTGAGTGACTATTCTTACTCTTTCCTTGAAATCACCATCATCACTTGAATTGATGAGTTCTGTGAGGTATTGTTTCTGTGCTTTAGGATCAAGTCTTTTCTTCTCTTCTTCAACAAAGGAAGTTCTTATTTTTACTAAATTCAGATATAATTCAAATTTCTCTGTATCTGTAAAATTCCCCACATTCGGAAATTGCAATTTATTCATGAGTATCTTTCCTAAAGGGTTAGCAAAAGACTGCAATTTAGTTGGCTTATCTCCTAAAAGCATATTCTCAAGATCAATGTAATAAACAGAAAGCTGATCAGCTACAACATCCATAGCCATTCCATAATGACTCTGTTGCAAGCTTTCTATCTGCTTAAAGAACTTATTTTCAAACAGGTTCCTCTTGAAATAGGATCGTGTTATTGTTCTTACAACTTGTTTACGAAAGTGAGAAACAGAACTGGAGTTTCTTATTCCATCAACAACTATTTTGAGTTTTGCATCTTCATTGTGATTAAGAAGGTTAAGTATCTCTTGTATAGGTTTGCCTTCAGACTGAACAAACTCTCTACAGATTTCGCGAACAGGTGCTGTTAAGCTTTTAGACTCTTTCTTTATCTTCTTCTTATATTCTAGAAATTGAACATCTGTTAATCCTGCTTTCCCTAGTACTACGATCTCTTCAAGTGCCTTAACAAGTTCAAAGCTTCCGTAGATAAAATTCATTTTCTCTGATTTAGCAATAGAAGCCAATACTTCTCCTCCAGACAAATAACCTTCATTAACAAATTTAGATACAACATCCCAACGAAGGACATTGGAGATGATTGGTACACCTTGAAGAACAAGTTTGACAACTTGATCAGGGAGTAAGACTTGTTGTGGATAAGTGATTTTTGTTCCGGTACTTAGTTTCTTCATCTGAGGTATACAAAGAGTATAATCAAATGGCTGGATAACTGAATTGATTGGGGATGTTGGGTCTATAATTAATCTCTGTGAACCTTTATAAGCATGATAATTTTCTCGAAATTTCTTGTTGAGATTAATGTCCCATTGAATAATGATAGTATTTTTCTTAAGCGAGGATTCTAATGCTCTAGTTCTTGGTTTTTCAATGTAAAAAGAATCAGTTTTCTTTCCTCCTAGCCAACTAAAGAACCCAATATAGTTTTGTATTTCTCTACCTAGTAGATACTCTCTTTCACTTTCTTTTATGTGCTCTATTATAAAATTCAAACATGGATTATTTTCTAAAATTGTTGCCGGAATAGTAGTCATTCCTGATCTACTTCCTCCTGCATTAACTTGATGTTTCACAACTTCTCCAGCAGTTCTCATCATATAGATAAGAAAATCACTGTAATCTTGATGATGAGTTTTAGTGGAGAATTTTCTTTTCACCTGTGTTTGAAGCCACGATTCTAGTTGAGGAATAACAGTTGAAGATATCTTAATTGAGGAAAGAATGCGTCCTGCTCTCTTACTCAAAGCATCATTGGAATATTTTATACCTAGTTTATCAACAATTTCAGAATATTCTTTCTGATCATCTCTTAGCAAAACTTTCAATACTAGTGCAGCATCTATTTTTTCCTCTTCAATTGGATTTTCAGGGAGCTTGATTCTAGCTGCAGAAAATGGTTTAGCAAGAGCATATGAGACATCATTTAGCATATAAGCTTGTTCCAATCTTTTCAAAGTTGATTGTATCCAGAAGTTGTTTACGAAGTATTTTGTTGCTTTGTTTAATGCTCTTTGAAGTGGCAGTTGTATTTTTTCAAAAATCACCTTTCTGGAAGTACTTGGAAATTCGGAAACAAGTAGATTCAAGCGAAATAGCATAAGACTATCTTCGATTTTGTAAAATTCTTTCTTTATTGATGCTACAACGGAAGGGAGTATCTTATCTACTTTTTGTCTCTTTTTCAGCATATCGTCTATAATCTTTAGTTGCTTTTCCAGAGAGATATTTTCATCTGCTCCATTCTTCTTGAGTAGATCTTTCTTGTATTTATCAAGGTGTTCGATAACAGTTTCTTTGGTCTTTAGAATTTTTAAGGTATGAAATTGGTCATTAATAGCTTTCACTTGTTCTTCATTCAGCATAAACAGAAGTTTTCCAAGATGTTTACACCAACCTTGGCCTTTTGAAAAATCCGGACAATAATGACCGACTTTATTCTCTTTCAAATCAATAAAAGCTACATATGGTATAGAAGCACTGCCTTGAATCATGCAATAAGTGATAAGAGGTTTCTTCCTAACAATCTTAAATTCAACAACACTTCTGTCTGTAATTGAACGAGCACGAGAGAGTCTGGAACCTTTAACCATATTAGAAATCATCTTACACCCTCGATAAAATCTCACTCACAATTTCTGGAAAATCTTTCCAATCCTTGACTGTAATAAGCTCAGCTTGGGCAGCATTTAGAATACTTTGAATATTGCCAATACCAAATCCTGTGTGAGGTAAAATCAATGTGCTTGTAGCACCCATTTCTGCAATTTTCTCTAAATGAGGCTGGCATTGATTAAAGTCTCCTAGTCCAGCATCAGAAACCATTATAAACATTTTATCCTGGCTCCTTGAGAGTTCAAACTGTTTTTCTGCCCATTCTAAGGCTGCAGACATCTGTGTTCCTCCTCTTGCTTCAAGATCAAGAACTTCATCAACTACTTCGTCAATGTCTATTTTCTCATCGATTTCACAAAGAACATGAGTATTGGATTCGAACAAAGCGACTCCCAATTCATCTCGTGAAAAAGTTATCAGAAGCATAGCTGTTGCGATAGATGCTGATGCTAATGGAGGTCCGCTCATCGATCCAGAGATATCAACTAAAAAGATTACACATCGTCTTCCAGTAATTGTTTTTCTTACAATGAAATCGTCTATTCTGACATCGTCTAATTGTTTTCCTTGATCCAGAATGTTATCTATTGTTTCATCTAAATCAATTGTATCTAAGTCATCTCCTAGAAAGTATGGTCGTGTGCTGCCCTCGGGTAACGGTCCCGCTTCACTTGATCCTATCAAGCTAGCTGCTTTCTTCTTGGCTAAATCTATCATTATCCTCTTTGCATGATTCTTAACAATCTGTCTCATCCAGTGAGGCATTGAACCTGCATGTTCGAACCACTGGTATAATAAATTTTCACCCCCACCCGCCCCAAGTGCCTTTTCAAGCAGTTCTCTTCCTTCTGGTGTATTAGGTATAGAGTCTGTTACTTGTTTCAGGTCAACGGCTGCTAAAGCTCCCAACGCTCCTTCAGCTTGTTCAGTTATTGATAAGTCAATTAGCTGTTGTATTTGCTGTTGGGGAAGATTAGCTTTATCTAGAATTACGTGAGCTTTTTCGAACGTAGCTTCTTGATTTTCTATCATGGTTTTTAGATATTCAAAAGCTCCTCCTAGTAATCGTGCTATTTCCTCATTTGACATACCAATTTCTTGTCCTTTTTCTTTAACCTTTTGTGGATTGAAAGGGATATCGTAATCTCTTGCAAAATCTACTGATTCAATAAGCTGTTCAGGAGTTCTAGCACTGGAAATCATTCTATCTACAAAGTGCTCTAGTTCTTCTTCTAATTGATTTGAGATAAATTCATTACCTATTTTATCTTTCAGAGAAAGTAAATCTTCAGCCATCTTTTTCTGATCTTCCCAGTTCAGAGTTTCGTCATCTTTGAATTCATCTAGTTTTTGATTAAATGAGTCAAACCACTCTGCAGATGAGATGGGATTTTCAACAAAATCCTCTATATCCAATTCTTCGAATTGTTCTTGGAACTTATCCAGAATATAACTTGATAGATTTGTTCCAAAGAGATCATCTACTTTCTTTGCCTTTTCAAGCATCTCCATGGGTGAACTGTATTTCATAGAATTGTCTACAAACTCTTCAAGATTTTCTCTTGTAAGATGTTCATCGAAAAGACTGGGTTGATTGAGTACATCCTCCAGAGTAGATGCGTCATCTCTGTACTTG
>MEHH01000101.1 GCA_001940755.1 Candidatus Heimdallarchaeota archaeon AB_125 | reverse complement strand
ACAATTGCTCCCTCAGCAATATATCCTTTTTCTAAACACCATTGAGCTCCTTCTTCCAGAACATTGTCAAATTCTGAACGGGATATATTTGCTAGATACTGATCATGTTTAAGTTTAACACCAACACCAGCTGGAACTCGATTAAACAATTTGTCTACTAGCTCCTTAATCTTTGGTTTAACATCTTTCTCTTCTAGGGTTGTTGTGAGCATACGTACTCCACAATTAATATCGAAACCCACACCTCCAGGACTGATAACGCCTTCTTCCATATCCATTGCAGCTACTCCACCAATAGGAAAACCGTAACCGCGATGGGCATCTGGAAGAGCAATTGCATACTTTTGTATTCCTGGTAGTGTTGCAACGTTGGTAATCTGATCAATAACCCCGCTGTCAATTCCTTTTTTTAAGGCTGGAGTTACAATCAATCTTGCTGGTACCCTCATCCCTTTCTTGAAACTTGTAGGAATTTCCCAAGTTACTTCATCAATTTGTTTCATTGGAATATTTCCATTCGACATATTTCTCATTCTAGAGAAATTGTAAGTTTTAATAAACCTCTTGGTTTATCAGAAAATATCTTTAAAGGGATTGTTTTTAATAGGATATTTCGTCATTTTTTTGAAATTTATGTATAAGTACAATATACTCACCGAGGAAGTAAAATCAGATTTTGCTTTTGAAGTCGCTGCTGATACACTCACTGAACTATTTAGAGGAGCAGGTATAGCAATGATGGAAGCGATGATAAACGTTAAAGAACTTAAAGCCGAAAAGGTTTGGGAGTTCAAAGTAGAATCAGATACACTAGAGTTGCTTCTATTTGATTTCCTAGGAGAGTTAGTATTTGTTAAAGATGTAGACGCTGTTCTATTCAACGATTACGAAATCAAAATTGAGGAAGAGAATACATTCAAGCTCTCATGCAAAGCTTTCGGTTCAGATATTGATTATGATAAATATGAGATTCTTACAGATGTTAAGGCAGTTACAATGCATAAGTTTGTAATAGAAGAAAAGAATAACAATTGGTACTGTCATGTTATTGTTGACCTCTAAGAAACTGTATTGTATCGGATTAATAATATTTATAAACTGAACTTCTTTTCGTTACAACAATCCTAAAAATAAAGAGGAATTATTATGGGTGACATAAGAGTACAAGACAAATATACTGTAAAAGAAGGACTTCTCTACACTAAAGAAAGTGAATGGGTTCTTCAAGATGGTGACATCTGGATTTATGGACTTAGCAACTATGCTAGTGTCGAACTAGGTGAACTCGCTTATGTAGAACTTCCTGCAGTAGGTGATACTTTTGGTAATGAAGATTCAATGGGTATCGTTGAAGCTCTAAAAGCCGTTGTTGATTTCTATTCTCCATTCGATTGTGAAGTAGTAGAAGTTAATGAAGTGCTTGAAGATGACGCATCTCCAATTACTGAAGATTGCTATGGTGAAGGCTGGATTCTAAAGCTTAAAGCCACTGGTCCAATCGATCATCTATTTAACCCAGAAGATTACGTAAAGCTCATTGAGAAAAAAATCGAAGAAGCTTCTCAGTAGATTTCAAGAGGTGAATTTTTTTTCCCCCTCTATTTTTATCGATTAACAAAGAGGAATAAAAATGACAGAAGGTTTTAAATCACATCCTTACCTTGGAAATAGCCAACAAGATGTCGATGAAATGCTTCAGTATTTAGGTCTCTCAAGTATCGAAGAACTCTATTCCGATATTCCTGAAGAAATAAGATTCAAAGGAGATTTGGATTTACCATATTATAAGAGTGAATATGAACTTATTGAGGCTATTAAGGCAAAAATGAGTAAAAATCTCACCACAAGAGAGATTAGATCTTTCATGGGTGGAGGAGTATTGGATATTTATATGCCAGCACTTCAAGATGAAGTTCTAAGAAGAACTGAATTTTATAGTGCATATACTCCGTATCAACCAGAAACTTCTCAAGGAACAACTCAAGCCTTATTTGAATACCAAAGTATGATCTGTGAACTAGTTGGAATGAATGTTGCAAACTGTTCTCTATATGATTGGGCTACCGCTGTTGGTGAAGCCGCATTAATGGCTTCTAGAATAACTAAAAAGTACAAGTTTATCTACACAGCTGCTACTGCACCAAATAGAGAAGCAGTTCTGAAAAACTATGTTGTTGGAGCTAATCTTGAATTAGCTGCGATTCCATACGATCCAGCAACTGGTAAAATGGATATAGCTAAAGCTAAAGAGATGATGACAGAAAAAGATGAAAATGACAAATACATTGTTGCAGGTATTTACATTGAGAATCCAAACTTTTTTGGTGTCATTGAAGACGAATTAGAAGAAATCATCGCTGATGCTCATGAAAAAGGAATAAAAGTTGTTGTTGGCGCAGATATGAACTCTTTGGGTTTAATGAAACCCCCGGGTGAATATGGTGCTGATATTTGTATAGGTGAAGGTCAAACAATTGGTGGAGGACCACTCAATTATGGAGGACCTCTTCTAGGAATTCTTGCTATGCAATTTGATAGAAAAGAAACCAGACAAATGCCAGGACGTATCGTTGGTATAACTACAACTGCAAATGAAGGAGAAAGAGCTTTTGCTAATACTCTAGAAACAAGAGAACAACACATCAAAAGAGAAAGAGCTACAAGTAACATCTGTACAAATGAAGGTCTTGTAGCATTAAGTTGTGCTGTTCATCTAGCTCTTTTAGGCCCTGAAGGCTATAAAGAAACAGCTGAAACAATGTACCTAAGTGCTCATTATGTTGTAAAAGAACTCGAGAATATTGGCATTAAAAGAGTGTTCAACACTGAATTCTTTAATTCATTTATGCTTGATCTTAAGATTCCTAAGGACAAAAAAGAAGAATTTACAAGTTTCATGTTAGAAAGGAAAATCTTCCCTGGAATTCCATTTTCAATAGATGGTGAAAACTATGATTATATAGTTACTACATCGTATCTATTATGCGAAGAAGACCTCAACGATTATGTTAAGGCAATAGGAGAATGGAGGAGCTAAAAATGTATAGACAAGCAAAATGGGATGAACCATTAATTTTTGAATTAGGAAAAGCAGGTAGAAGAGCTCATCTTCCACCACGTTGTGATTTTCCTAAAGAATTCCATATTCCTGAAAATATGAGAAGAACAACACCACCTGAATTACCCGAACTTCACGAAGGTGAAGTTATGCGACACTATGTGCACTTATCTCAGCAAAATTACTGTGTTGATTCTGGAACTTATCCACTTGGTTCCTGTACAATGAAGTATAATCCTAAGATAAACGAAACAGTTGCAAGAATGGAGAAAATGATGTATCTACATCCAGATCAACCTGTTGAAACTGTTCAAGGTATTTTAGAAGTGCTCTATGAACTTCAAATTGCATTAGGAGAATTAGCAGGTTTGAAACACACAACATTGCAAACTCCTGCAGGTGCAAGTGGTGAATATTGTGGTCTTACTCTAATCAAAGCTTATCATGATGATCATGGAGATTCACAAAGAGATGAAATTATTGCTCCTGATTCAAGTCATGGAACCAACCCTGCAAGCACCGTTCAAGCTGGTATGAAACTCATTGAAATCAAATCCAATGAAGATGGTAGAGTAAATATGGATGCACTAAAAGCTGCAGTTTCAGAAAGAACTGCTGGTTTAATGTTAACAAATCCAAATACATTAGGTATTTTCGAGAAAGACATTATTGAGATGTCAAGTATCGTTAAAGAAGCCGGTGGTTTACTTTACTACGATGGAGCTAACTTCAATGCAATTGTAGGTAAAATAAGACCAGGTGATATGGGGTACGATGTGCTTCACTTCAATCTACACAAAACATTTTCAACTCCACATGGAGGTGGAGGACCAGGTGCCGCATCTGTAAGTTGTAATGATCTTCTAGAACCTTATTTACCAATACCAACTATTGATTATGATAAGGATAAAGACTTTTATTACTACAATTACGATCGACCAAAATCAATTGGTAAAGTCCATGGATACTATGGAAATACAGCAATTGCACTACGAGCATATGCATATATAGCAGCTCTAGGGTTCCAAGGTTTGAAAGATACAGCAGAACATGCAGTTTTAACAGCAAACTATGCAGTCAGACAACTTGAAAAAATAGAGGGTTTCAGATTAAGTCATACATCATCTATTCCACGAAAACATGAAGGTGTTCTAGAAGCAGTTCCATTCAAAACAAACTATGGAGTTGATGGAATGGATATCGCAAAAATGATCATTAGTAGAGGTTTTCATGCACCAACCGTTTACTTCCCATTGATTGCTCACGAAGCTTGGATGGTTGAACCAACCGAGAACGAGAACAAAGACAGAATTGATCAATATGTTCAAGCTGTATCGGAAGAAATGGAAAAAGCTAAAGCTGATCCAGACTATGGTCATGATGCACCAAAATGGACTTCAGTTGGAAGAATTGACTCAGCTTGGTCTGTTAGAAACCTAGTTGTATCTTACAAAATTTATAAAGAGAAGAAAGAGAAAGGGGAATTCGTTCCTTAGAATATCTCTCTCTTATTTTATTTCTTTTTTTAACTAAAATTGTTATTAATTGAATTTTCTAATAAAGAAATTAAAACAGAAATATTAAGTGAAGAGGAATTTCTCCTCTATTTTCTTCGTCTAACATTTAATTGAGATGGGGGGTTGATGAACAAAGCAATAATTAGCATTACAGTCATCCCAAAAATTTCTTTAAAAGTTACACTATCTACTATTCCACCCGGCATTATTGATCTTATTGCACTTATTGCTTCAAAACCAAAGAAAACAATGAAAATTTGTATGAACAGATACAAACCTACGCTTATTAATGAACCACGCATAATGTAACGATATAGTTTCCTTTCTTTTGTATCTCTGACTCTATTCATTAGAGCTTCTGTAATCAAAAGAGACACTGCACTTAGTCCTATTGCCCCAAAGATAGGAAATGCAATCAACAATGGAAGATTTTCCCAGTTATTAAATTCAACAATATCATGTAAGTAATAGAAGTGTGGAATTTGTGCTAAGAATGAAAATGCAAAAACTGCAATAACACTAGGCCACATTGACTGCTTGTCTAGAAGTCTAACTTTTGAACTCATAATAATCTTCCTTGATATCAAGCTCTTTTTGAACCTACAAAAATGTTAAGTTATAACTTTTTTGATGGCTAATCAAAAAAATTCTGGAAAATTAGTAATTTCTAATATTCAGATTCATCAAAAGTGTAACCTTTCTCTATTCGAAATTCGCAGAAATTATGACCTGTTCCATGACACTTAGTTTCTGTAACTATAGGTGGATCCTTTAGTATCAATGCTAAACGCCCAGCAATGTAGCCTGCTTGAAAATCACACAATACTTCGTTCAAATTTGTTTCAGAGAGATTTGCTCCTGAAGCATATGCACATTCATGGATTCTTATATACATCTCATCATCATCTTCTCCATTGAAAACATCAACAAAAGAATGTTGTCGAGATAAATAGTTTGTTGGATGAGTCAAATACTTCTTCATAATTTCTGTAGCCTGATTTAAGGATGCAATAGGTAATTCTGCATTTTCTGATGCCAGTAAATCATAAATCACTGACTTACCAGGGCCAATAACACCAAGCTCTCTACCTGCAGAATACAGTAAAGCGCCACAGAATTTATCTTTAAACTTAAGTGACATTATCTGTTGTTGCAAAGAACTGATATGAACATAATCTAAGTCATTAGGTCTAAGAGATTCCTTCATTAAAAGAGAGTTATACCCATGCTGAGTTGTTTCATGAATGAACTCATAGAATAGTTGTCTTCTATGTTCTTCAGCTGGAAATTCACCGAGAAACTGAACTCGTTTAGCTTGACTTACGTCTAAAATTTTGTAAGGTGCTTGACCAATCTCTTTTCCAATATGTACTTCTATATCAAATTCACAGTAGTCGTCTCCTAACCCTTTACATTTTGTTTCAACAACACTAGTTGCTGAACCAATCATAGCTTCTACAGTTCCTGCAATCTCACCTGCAGTGAAATGACAAAGAGTTTCACCTATGTTGATGGCACCTGCACTATTAGCAAGTTCATAAATTCTAAGGGTGGCAGTATAACCTTCCATTTTTGCTACATCACATTGAGTAGCATGATACAGAGGTACTGTAGTATTATGACTATAAAGTTGAGCTAGTGCAATTAGAGTTTCTTGAAATCTTTCTTCAGGTTTAACTGCACCTACTCTTGGATTTAAAACAGTTAGATAGTAAGGAGCTGCTCCAAAAATACCTAATTCTCTTCCACTCTGATATAGAAGCTGGGGTATAAGTGGATCCAATTGTAGAAGAGAGAACATTACTTGTTGATAAACACTAATATGAACATAATCTCCAAGATTTTTACGCACTATTTCTTGTGAGATAATACTGCTGATAGTATTTTTTGTTAATATCATCATACTTTCTTTTCTTCTAGTATCTTTTTCCTGACTAATTATATTAGGTAGGATTTGTGACCAAAGTTTTTCTCTAATAACATCTTCAGTTATCATACCTTCTGCAATTCTTTCCTCGTTCATCATAACTACAGGAACGCTCAAAATACCATATTTGGCAGCAATTTCTTGTTCTTCAGTGATATCAATTGTGCTAACGTGAAGCATTCCCTTCATCGATGTTCCTGCGATATTTTCAATAACGCGTTTAACATCAGGACAAGCGAAACAAGTAGGACTTGTAAAAAATAGAAGTCTCATTCTTTCGGTATCTTGAAGAGTCTCATCTTCGGCCAAGTAAACAACCCCAGTGAAAAACATTTCAACTTGAATGATAAAAATGTTTGCTTAACATCAACGTAAAATAAAAGAAAACTGTAATAATGTTTTCAACTGTGGTTATTAGAAATTAGAAGTTTAGCTGCTACAACAACCCGAAAATTAATTTTTTTGCCAATAGTAAAAGATATATATCAATGATTGAACATGTGCTTGTTCATTAACGAATTTAATGGTGATAAAATGTACGGTCAAGGACAAGTACCAGTAATAATTCTAAAAGAAGGAACTGAAAGGTCTAAGGGTAGAGATGCTCAAAGAAATAACATAATGGCAGCTACTGTTGTCGCTGACACTATTAAAAGCACACTTGGGCCCAAAGGTATGGATAAAATGATGGTTGATAGCTTAGGAGATATTTTAATTTCCAATGATGGTGCTACTCTTCTTGATGAGATTGATGTTCAACATCCAGCTGCTAAAATGATTGTTCAAGTAGCTAAAGCTCAAGATCAAGAAACAGGCGATGGTACCACTAGCTCAGTAATTATAGCAGGAGAACTCCTCAAGAAAGGTGGAGAATTACTAGATAAGAAGATCCATGCTTCCTTAATAGTTGAAGGTTATAAAGCAGCTTCCAAAAAAGCTCAAGAGTTAATCGAAGGTCATGCAAAGAAGCTCAATCCATCTGAAGATGATAAACTTCTTTTCCAAATTGCTGAAACCTCATTACATAGCAAATCAGTTCATTCAGCTAAGGAAAACATAGCTCAAATTGCTGTTGATAGTGTAAAGAGAATAGCTGATGAAACAAATGGAAGTTTCACTGTCGATCTCGATAACGTTAAGATTCTACAAAAAATTGGTAAGAATCTTAGAGAGTCAAAATTGATTGAAGGTGTGATAATTGATAAAGAAGTTGTTCACACTGCAATGCCAAAGAATGTAAAAAATGCTAAAGTGCTTTTGCTCAACTATAATGTTGAGGTTCAGAAAGGTGAATGGGACAGAGAAATACGCATAAACGATCCTCTCGAAATGAAATCCTTCCTTGATAATGAAGAACAAATCTTACAAGAAATGGTTGATCAAATTGTAGCAACTGGCGCAAATGTAGTTGTGGCTCAAAAAGGTATTGACGATATGGCTCAATACTTCATGGCTAAGCAAAATATCATGGCAATCAGACGTGTTAAGAAAAGTGACATGGAAAAACTTGCTCGTGCTACTGGAGGTAAAGTGGTTACTAATTTGAAGGATGCCAAAAAGGAAGATCTTGGTGATGCTGGATTGGTTGAAGAAGTAAAATTAGGTGACGAAGATCATGTTTTTGTTCGAGAATGTAAAAATCCTAAAGCTGTTTCTATTATCCTCTATGGAGCTACTAAATATGTAACTGATGAAGCAGAAAGAGCAGTTCATGATGCTTTGTGCGTAGTTAGAAATGTTGTTGAAGATAAAACCTATTTACCAGGCGGTGGAGCAACTTATACAGAACTTTCATTAAGATTAGATGAATATGCAGATGTATTTAAGGATAAAAGACAGTTAGCAGTTAAAGCTTTTGCAGAGGCAATGCTTGCAATTCCAATAACTTTAGCTGAAAACGCAGGAATTGATCCTTTAGATATTTTAAATGAACTTCGTTCTTCTCATGCTGAAGAAAATTTACCAGCTGGTTTAAACCTATTCAAAAATGGTAAGATTGAAGACATGTTCAAAGTAGGTATTATTGAACCCCATAGAGTTGTTGCTCAAGCAATAAAATCTGCAAGTGAATCTGCTATCATGATCATGCGAATTGATGATGTCATTGTAGCTAGATCAAGCGCTCCAGCTATGCCACCAGGTGGAATGCCAGGCGGAATGCCAGGCGGAATGGGTGGTGGGA
>MEHH01000100.1 GCA_001940755.1 Candidatus Heimdallarchaeota archaeon AB_125 | reverse complement strand
TCTTAAAGCATAAACTGTTGACCCTACAAGACGATAAGTTTTGAACAGAGCAACTCCTTTCAAAATCACGTCCTTTTCCACATCTATTTTCTCTACTTCTTCTAGAGCAACTTCTGTTGGAATTGTTTGGAAATATGCTAAATCACGAAACTTGTCAGAGAAGAATTTCATTAATTGTATTTCTGATAAAGCTTTAATGAATAGTAATGATAGATCTCTTACATCTCCAATCTTCTTTTCAGGAACATCTTTAAATTTGTTAATGAGATTAAGCAAAGTTTGATAATTATATTTTACCTTAGTTTGAAGATTATTCAATCGTTCGATGTGATCAGAGCAATTCATTATTGTGTCTAAAAGCATCAAATAATCTAGCAATGGAGGATAATTGAGTTTCTCGACTTCCTCTACTAAATCATCTCTGACTTCTGCGATACGAGTGATTTGTTTTAGTTGAACAGAAATAACTTGTTGTGTCGAAGAAAGTAATCCAAAAATTACTCTTATAGTTCTCCAAAGTTTATTACTCATCATTTCTTCTAAATCCTGAATCTTCTTAGAATCTTGTAACATATTCTCAAGTTCCAGAATTGCTTCTTCTAACGATTTCAAAATTGGCTTCAGATTGTTGGAACATGCTTTTCCAAATTGCATTATCAATAGGTTTTCAGCTATTAATCTGAGAGGATAATTTTGTTTCTTGTCACTTACTTCTCGTTTCAAGATAAGATCTGGAAACATAATGATATCTGGTAAATCTTCAGGAAAATCCCAAATAGCGATAAAACTATTTTGAAGTACATTACTCACATGATCAATAACTCTATCATCAATATCTTCAGCTGTTTGCACAATTTCTTCTATTAGAGATTTATCCTTTTCAGCTGTAGAACTTTTGACTAATTGGATAATCATTTTTGTTATGTCTCTAATCTCAACATTTCTTCGAATTTGTCTTGCATAAAGACCACATTCACTTTTACAATAATCTTGTATTATTGCTTCAACCTTGTTAACTACTGTTTTTCTTTGCGCTTCATTTTCTACTGCTCTGTATGGGAAACTACAAGTAAAGAAAAGAAATGTATTAACTTCAAGTACTTCTACAGATTTAGCTTTTAATGTCTGCTTTAGATATCTACGAACCTTTTTTGTTAATGTTTCGAGTGAATCTCTATTTAATTTATTAACTAAAACTCCTAGTGTTAGTTCTACAGTTCTCAAGGTTTGAATAGATTTAGTTTCGCTCATTTTATCACCTTTCCATCATCAACAATCTCCCCATCTACAATTCTGATTATCCTATGACAAAAACTAGCTATATGCTCAGAATGAGTTACAACAAGAAATGTTTGATTATAGTTTTCATTAATTGAAATGAAAAGATTCATAATATCAGTCGAAGTATCTTGGTCCAAATCACCAGTGGGTTCATCTCCAAGTATAATCGCAGGATTCATCAATAGAGCTCGAGAGACAGCCACGCGTTGTTGTTCTCCTCCACTTAATTCATTTGGAAGATGAAAGATCTTATCTCCTAAGCCCATTTGCCTAAGCATCATTTTAGCTTCTTCTTCAGCTTCTAAACGAGTGGTTTTAGTTAATAGAAGTGGTAGTACAGTATTATCTAAAGCAGGAAGGAATTCAAACAAATTGAATAACTGAAAAATATAACCAATGTTATGTAATCTAAATTCAGTTACCTCAATATCAGATAATTGGTTGATATCTTGATTGTTGATAAAAATTGTTCCTTCAGTTGGTTTATCGATCCCACCTAGAAGATTTAGAAGAGTTGTTTTCCCACAACCACTTGGTCCCATTATTGCGACCATTTCTCCTTTCTTAATCTCTATATTAACTCCTCTGAGTGCATGTACTTCCATAGATGTGCCTTCTGCATATTTCTTATGCAAGTTAGTTGTTTTTAGTATTATTTCATCACTCATTTTATCACCCTACATATCTAATTGCTTCAGCTGGAGTTATTTGATTCGCTCTTATTCCTGGTACTATGGATGCAATCAAAGCTATCCCTATCATAATCCCCGTGTAAATTAGAATTCTTATACCTGGAAGAATTAAAATCCAGTCATAGATGTTAGCAAAAGCCCATCCTAGCATTAAACTATTAAGAAAACCCATAACTAGCCCTAGAATCGCAAGAATGAATATTTCTATCATAATCGTTCCTAAGATTTGTCTTTTCGTGAAACCAATTGCTCTCATCATTCCAATTTCTCTTCTTCTTTCTGCAACATTTCTAACTGCAATAATTATCATTCCGAGAGCACCAACGATTAAACCAAAACCTACAAAGTATTGAAGAAAATCAAATGTTTTTACTTGGAAGTCTACGAGTTCAATCATTACTTCCCACACATTAAATGCAGATGCTGCAACAAAATCCTCAGTTTGAACAAGCAGAGAATCATTTCCATTGAAGAATTCTTCTATTTTGCTTGCTATTTCGGTGTTTCTACCTTCTTTGAATTCCTCATTAGTGCTAACTAAGTATCTTGTATGTTTTGGATAGAGAGCAAAGTTTGGAATTAGTTTTGGGTACAAATCTGGAGTTATAAGAAGTGAAGGTAACATTCCTGTTTGACTGAAAGGATATTGTCTCACATTCGCTAAGACTATCACCTCTTCTGGAGTTCCTATAAAGCTAGTAATATTGAAAATGTCTCCAGGTAAAAGAAATTGGCTAGAGGATAGGACTGTAGGTAAACCTTCTGCATTATCAATTCCTGTACCTTCTCTATTGAATTTAGTTCTATTATAGAAGAAATCCCAAATTTGGTGACTATATTCTCTTTGATAAGTTTCTGAACCTCCAGGTCTGTAATCATCAAAGAAGAAGGGGATTGAAGTATCAAACATGAAATCAAATTTATAGTCATCTCCTTCTTTGAAGGTATCATTGTAAATCATGTGAACATATGATGGGAAGATATCCGTAGGTATCTCAAGTTCAACTTCTTTATCTGTCTGTATTATTACTATCGTAGAATTGATTCCTTTAACATTAGTAATTGCTGGATCAACATTATAGAGATCTTGCTCAACATTAACAAGTGTCTCATTGGATATTGGAGTGTCCAATTCAATAAATATTGGTGCTCCTCCACTTAGAAATTCAACTGATTCTAACGTATTATAAGCATAAGTTGATTGATATACTGCAGCGAAAATATTCATAGTTAATACAAGTGCAAATATACCAAATGTCAAAGAACTTCTCATGCTCTTAGAAGTCATATATTTACTTGAAACTAAGGAAACAGCTTTTTTCAACCTAGTTTTGTAAAGAGCTGTTCTGATAAAATTCGTCACTGATTTTAAGTTTACACCAACCCAAATAATGGATCCTAATGCTAATACTACTGCAAGGGTTACAAGAATTTGCATATTTTGACGAACATCTTTAAGCTGAGGTACACTGAATATTAGCATGGATATTGCAATTCCAATGAAAGTAAGACCAATTCCATTACCCAAGAATTTTTTCGAGAACAGATATCCAAGTAACAAACTGACACCTATCAATATAGCTGCAGCAGCTCCCATGAACATCCATTGTTCTAACGCAGTATCCCAACCAGCTTTTGTGAATATTGAATCGTAAATAACATATTGAGCTGCTAAGATTCCAATTCCTCCTACTAGGAATGCTAATCCAAGTCCTAAAGTAATTTTACCTGTTCTTTTTCTTCCTGCTTTTTTGATTCCTCTTATTACTTCAATTACATCAATTCTTGCAGCTCTTATAGCAGGAAATACTCCCGCGCCTACAGATAAGATAAGTCCTAGAGCAATTGAATAAACTATAGCCCCTATTGTTACTGTAGGTGTCAATCCTAGTGAAGTATCAAAAAATGTTTTGCCTATCCTATCTACTAGAAAGACTGACATTCCATATCCTCCTGCAACTCCTAAAAGTGATCCAATTAAACCGAGGATTACTGATTCTACCATAAACAGTCTAACAATTTCTCTTCTTCTAGCTCCAATTGCTCTTAATATTCCTAGTTGTTGAATTCTATCTTCTACTTGAATTAGTTGGATGTTCACTAGCAATAAGATTCCTGAAAAGATAATTAACGCTCCAAAGAGGTTGAATGCAAGGAGAACATCTGCCAGTACCTCATCAGCTGTTTCTAGAAGTAAGGCTCTAAAAGCTAATATAATTAGTCCATTTACTTCAGCATCAAGAATGAATTTTAATTGCTCTTCAACTTGCATTGCATAATCATTATCTACTGGATTTTCATCATGATTAGCACTAAGTGCAATGTTTATATCTGTAACTTGAGTTGGACCAAATCCAGTTATAGAACGGAGGTTATCTATATCTGTCCACATTGTCCAACCTCCAAATTCTTTCCCTTTACCCTCATCATTGAGAAAAGCTACAACTTTCAAATCATAAGTCTTGTAATCAAATTTGAGCTCTAGAGCATTAAATTCACCTATTCTTATCTTAATATCAGAACCTACAGTTACATTCAGTTCTTCTCTTAATTCTGAACCCATTAAAACATGTGATTCATTTTCAAAATAACTAATTAAATCTAGTCTCCTCATTTTTGTGCCATTTTCATCATAGAAATTCCCAAAAACTGGATCCTCCCGTATATCAACTCCTGTGAAAGTTACATCTTTTTCTAACTCACCGGATTCAAGATTATACACAGCTACAGTTTGTGATATTCTAGCATTAATTGCAGCAATTTCAATATCAGATGATTCTATAGTATCAAAAATTGTTTCATAATCGTTAATTGGTAATCCGAATCCACTGATTACAATATCATTTTCCCCTATTGCATCTGTGAAAAAATCTATAGCTGTTGTTGTAAAACTAGTAATCGTAATTTGTACTCCCACCATTAAGGATACACCAAGAGCAATTGCAATCAGAGTACCAATATTTTTGCCAAGTCTTCTCTTGAAAGTTTTTTGCAGTAAATTGTTAATGTAGTTCATAGTCATTCCTTGCATTGTATTGTAGGTTTTACGTCATATACTCTACTTAGTATATAAAAAGTTATTTTCATTAAAGAAAATAGACCTCTATTTAGAATAATGTAACTAAACGTTCTTAAAATATCACATCTAACAAAATACTATGACTGATATTTTCCAAACAAAGTCACCTTTTATTGGTGATAGGGTCCGATTGAGAGCTTTAGAGAAAAGTGATCTTGACGATATAATGAAACATTGGAACACCTATGAGAGTAGGGTAGGTCTGGGAAACGTTATTCCAATGTCTTCAATGATGGAAGAAGATTTCATCCAGAGTTCAAATGATAGAGCAAAATCAGGAAAAGGATATAACTTTGCTATAGAAACTCTTGAATCCAATGAGTTCATTGGAACATGTGGTATTGATGATATCTGGCAAGTAAATAGATCTTCAACTATTGGTATTTCTATCCATAATCCAGAAAATCACAACAAAGGTTATGGTACAGATGCTATGATTTGTTTGTTAAAAGTTGGTTTTCAAGTACTTAATTTTCATCGAATGGAATTGTGGGTTATGGAATACAATCAACAAGCAATTCATGTTTATGAGAAGATTGGATTTAAGAAGATTGGTCAGAAAAGAGAAGCACATTTCCTTCAAGGAAAGTATCACGACATCTATGTAATGGATATATTAGCTGAGGAGTTTAAGGTACTACATGGATGAATAATCCAAACTAGCTAGATTCGCAATGTCTTTTATTAGCAGTTTTTTTGCAATTCGTTAATTTTAATTTAGTCTTTTGAGAGGTATTTCTAGGGAATTTTCAAGAATCTCTAACTCTAATTCCATTTTTTCACATCGACCTATTGCACAAGTTTTTTAATCAAGTAATAAAAAAATCCTTTATTCAGATGAATATTATATCAACAGAGAATAATAAGGCTGAGAAACCTCCAGTCAAGATTTGGGTTCTGGTTTCAGCTACTGGATTAGGAGCGTTTTTAGCTTCATTAGATGGTACTATTGTGAATTTAGGTCTTAAAACTATTCAAGATTTTTTCGGAGTATCTCAGAATCAAATCCAGTGGATTATTCTTAGCTATTTATTAACTATGATAGCTTTTACCACAATAGCCGGTGATCTAGGAGATAGATTTTCCAATAAGAAGATTTTTCAGATTGGGATGGCTATCTTTACTTTAGCTTCATTTCTCTGTTTCTTTGCAAAATCTCTTTTAGCTTTAATTCTTTTTAGAGTTCTACAAGGGGTAGGTGCTACAGGTTTAGTAGCAAATGGGATGGCAATAATTACACGATTTACTTCTCAGAAGAAGCGAGGATTTGCAATAGGTTTAAACTCTTTGATTATTGCAGTTGCTGTATCTCTAGGACCAATTTTAGGTGGTGTTATTGCTCAGTACTTGAGATGGGGATGGATATTTATGATTAATGTTCCAGTTGGAATTGCTGGATTATTTTATGTTCAATACATCATTCCTCCTACTCCTCCAATGAATACTGAAAGAAGAAAAGCTGATGTGCTTGGTTCAGTTCTATTGGCTTCATTTCTATTCTTATTAGTATTTTGTTTTAGTGTTTTCGCTAGCATTTTTGAAAATGAACCTATCTTTGGTTCTAGCACAAAGCTATTGGCTGGACTATTCTTCGGGTTCAGTATTTTGAGCTTGGTGGGATTCATTTTATGGGAAAAAAGAACGGAACATCCCGTGGTAGACTTAAAGATGTTCAAAAATCGCAGATTTGCGATAGGTGTATTTTCAGCTGTTTTAGCGTATATAGGTTTGTGTGTCATCATTTATCAATTACCTCTGTTTACACAAGTAATACTGGGCTTATCTCAACTTGAAACAGGGTTGATAATCTTAGGTACTCCAATTGCTATGGCAACTACAGCTGTTATTTCAGGTTATCTTGCAGACAGAATTGATGCTAAGTACATTACAACATTAGGTATTGGTGTAATGACATTATCCTTGATCTTTGGTGCAGTTTTCACAACTGATGTAGTTGCTAAATGGGTACTAGCTATTATTGCTGTTATCATTGGTATAGCACTTGGTTCATTTATTGCTCCAAATAATACATCGGTTATGTCTGCAGCACCAGAGAACAAACTAGGAGTTGCAAATAGTATGATCAGTTTGTCTACAAATGTAGGTTTTAGTATAGGAACTGCCCTTGCAACAGCTGTTTTTATCTACAGTCAAAATTACTTCCAGAAGAAAAATGGAGGACTTCTGGATGATGCTTCTAACTATGTTCCCGCTATGAAAGTTCTTTTTGTAGTATTTGCTGTATTCATGTTCTGCTCAACAATATTCTCTTGGTTCAGAGGACCTGATCCTTTTGAGAGAAGTTTTAGGAAGAACAAAAAGGATTAAATCTTGCAGAAATTAACGACAAGTTTTATTGTTTCTACTATATCATCTACATGAAGTAAGCCTGCATTTGCATGAATATATCTACATGGTACTGAAACTACACCTGATGGTACACCAGATCTTGTTTTTGATATATATCCTGCATCAGTACCTCCATATGTAGGTTTTTTGTATTGCCATGAAATCGCATCTAAATGTGCTGCCTTTTTTATTCTATCCAGTATTTTTTTTGGCACAATTAACGATCTATCTGCAGCAGTTACTGCTGGACCATTTCCAAGTTTTGTAATCATTTTTGCTGATGAAACTCCAGGAACATCACTTGCAATTGTATTCTCAAGTGCCAGAGCGATACTTGGTTCTAAAGTAAATCCTGCAACAGTTGCTCCTCTTCCTCCAACCTCTTCTTGAACTGCAAAATTTATTAGCAGAGTATTGGGAATTTCTATATCCTTTAATTGTTCTAGAACCTGCAGTAAAACATTACAGGCTGTTCGATCATCAAATGCTTTTCCGAGTAGAACATTATCATTTAGCTGCTTACATTCAGTAAAGAATGTACCTACAGAACCTATATCCAAGTTCAAAGCTCTAACTTCTTGATATGAAATACAACCAATGTCTACAAACATCTCATTTATAGCTGGAACCTTTTCTCTTTCATCTGGTTTTGTAATGTGAGGAGGTGATGCTCCAACAACACCCATAATTCTTTTTCCTTCATCTGTTTGAAATTGAAGTAACGCACCTAACATTAGTCTCTTATCAATTCCCCCAAGTGTTTCAATTGTTATGAAACCATCATCACTAATATGAGAGATCATAAATCCAACTTCATCTACATGAGCATCAAGCATTATTCGAAGACCGTTAGGATCTGAACCTTCTTTGATCGCTAAAACATTTCCAAGAGGATCAATCCAAGCTTTATCTACAGCTAATTTCTCTAATTTCACAAGAATGTAATCAGTAACTTCATCTTCATGTCCGGGACAGCCTATGAGATTACTCAATTCTATTTGTGTATCGATGACTTTTTGTCTATCTATAGTCATATTATCTCAAATTCTTTGATGCTTTACATTTTATTAAGATTTTCTCTCTGAAATCAATCTTATCAAATTTCTGAAAATATTTGATAGGTAGTAATCTTTATTTAACATCTTTTTCCAGATTCTTTGAGCAATATGAAGATTATTGTGTTTATAGAACAGATTGTAAGTACACAAGTAAAACTTCAAGGAGTTGACTATTTCGATTCTTCCCGAGTTAGTGAAGATGATTTAGTCATAAATCCATCAAGTAAGAATGCTCTTGAA
>MEHH01000099.1 GCA_001940755.1 Candidatus Heimdallarchaeota archaeon AB_125 | reverse complement strand
TATTTTTTGATTAAATTGTTACTGAAAATGTATGATATTAGTTTAGATTATTAGTAGATTCGCAATTCTTTCGAATTAGTGTATTTAATAAATCCATTTATCATTAGATAGATTTCATTTTTTATTTGTCTACTTTTTACTAAACAAAAGAGTAATTATAATAATCAAGAAACTGAAACCACAATTACTCGAGCTACATTGTAAACAACCGGAACAAAACTCAGAGCTAGGAGTAGATGTTTTGTATCTACTCGATGAATAACAAATAGATCTACCTTCTGATCTAATTAATGAACCAACAATCGCAAGCGGAATAGCTATTACTACTGTTACTATACCAATCAGAGCTTCAATCATCATTAACGAAAAAAACCTCTCATCTGGATATTGTCCAAAAAGATCTGGTAGAAAATAGAATACTAGACCTGTCGCAATCATAGCTAAAACTCCTAAGATTATCAGAGAGGACAGAATATATAGAATACTACTTTTTTGGTATCCTTCTTTGTTTCTTTTCCATTCTTTTTTTCTTACGTTCATAGAGTTCTTGTCTAGTACTTGTTCCATAAAACCAAAAAAGAGGATTACATCTATCCATATCATCCTTAAGTTGCATATCTCCATATTTTTCTCGTTTTTTTTGACCTTTCTTTATCTCTTTGTAAAACTGTAAAGGCTCAATTTTCTTTTTATAGGTTATAATAGCTTCTTTGAGATCTTGACCGCAAAATTCACAAACAGGTTCTTCACTTTCATGTTTCTTTTGACATGATGGACATACAAAATCTTCAATCATACAAAAGATACGTTGATTTGATTAGTTTATCAAAGTTATGGAGTTTATAACTAGAAGGTTTCATATCCAACATGGACCAGAACAGCATTCACCACATTCAGTTAATTCATCTCTAGGTCTTTTAGGTGCGTGTCTCAGCTTAGTAGTTTGACCTTTACTCTTGATTAGAGCCGTTATCCTAGCTAAAGGGATAAATGAGAGAGCAAATAGAATGAATCCAACCGTCATAACAATACCAAACGGGAGTAGCATATCTGTCTCTTGACCATAAATATCTGTATTTGCTAAAGCTGCTGCAACAATAAGTAACAAAATCTTGCTTCAGATTCATATGGTTTTCCATACTTAGTACACTTGAAATCTTCCATTTTAAAAACCTCCAGTCATAAGTTTGGAAAATACCCACATTAATACACCAAAAATAGCTGCACCAATTACAAAAAACAATATATTCCTCTCCAAATTTCTTTTTGAAGTAACTGTAGGAACAACCACATTTGCATAACCTGCTATCCTGCTCTTTGAAGATTCTAAAACACTTCTTTTTATGTTATATTTACTGAAATCTTCACCACAACCAGTACAGTTGAAATTTTCTATAGCATTTTCAATGTTGCATCTTGGACAAAAGAAATTGTCTCTTCTTATTGCAGTAGGCTCTACAGTTGTTTGAGTCCCTCCCTTAAGTTCACTTCCACAGCCTACACAAAATTTGAACTCAGCTTTTGAAACAGTCCCACAGTTAGAGCAAATTATATTGGACATAACAAAGTGTACTGAAACAGCTAAAGATATAAAGATTTTGCAGATTAGAACAATGATTTTCAAACGCACCAGAAACAGAATAAATCCAAGGCAGAAGCATTTCTTCTATCATCAATATCAGAACCTTTTCCTGCTCTACCTGGTTTAGGTAAAGGACTTCCAGAAGGATACTTTTTCTCCTTTACTTCAGGTTGAGCTTGAGTTTC
The DNA here is from genome assembly GCA_001940755.1 of Candidatus Heimdallarchaeota archaeon AB_125. Taxonomy (GTDB): domain Archaea; phylum Asgardarchaeota; class Heimdallarchaeia; order Heimdallarchaeales; family Heimdallarchaeaceae; genus UBA460. Next base: position 6,936 of record MEHH01000099.1, on the reverse strand, counting down.
TGAAACTCCGTTGTTCAACTTTATTGGTAATCTATTTTCTTTATATTCAATTATTGTATCAGAGATATCCTTACCACAACCTGAACAAAATTTACCTGATCCAGTATGTTCTTCTCCGCAAAATGGACAAAATAATCCTGACATATCAAAAAGTACACACTCTATTTGAAATTTAAAGTTTCCTCACGCCAATACTAATCTTTTTATTTTTTCTAAATTAAGTGTAATTTGTTGAAGGAATATGAAAATCGGTCTCTTAACAGGTGGAGGGGATTGCCCGGGTTTAAATGCAGTTATTAGAGCTATAGGAAAAAAGGGAATTGTTCATTATGGTGACGAGTTCATTGGTCTTAAGAATGGTTGGGCAGGATTGATGTCACTTGACTATCTAGAACTAAAAAGAAAAGATTTCTCTGGAATCTTACATCTAGGTGGAACTATTCTTGGTTCTTCTCGAACTAATCCTGAAAAAGAGGAAGGAGGTTATGATCTTGCTATCAAGAATTTCAAAGGATTAGAACTTGATGCACTAATAGTGATAGGTGGAAATGATACACTCGGAGTAGCAGTAAAACTTGATGAATTAGGAATACCAGTCGTTGGAGTACCTAAAACAATAGATAACGACATATGTGCAACAGATATGACTTTCGGTTTTGATACAGCAGTAACAGTGGCTACAGAAGCAATAGATAGGTTGCACACAACAGCTGAATCACATCATAGATGTATGGTTGTTGAAGTGATGGGGAGACATGCAGGTTGGATAGCTACTCATGCGGGGATTGCTGGAGGAGCTGATTATGTGTTGATCCCTGAACAGCCATTTGAGATAGAGGATATACTTAGCAAAATTCAATCAAGAATGAATAGAGGAAAATTCTTCTCAATTATAGTTGTTGCTGAGGGGGTTGAACTCAAAGGAGAAGGATGGGAGATTCAGACTAGAGAGTTTGATGATTTTGGTAATGTTCGTCTTGGTGGTGTTGGAGATCTCCTAGCTAGAGAGATTGAGAAACGTATAGGAATTGAATCTAGAGCTGTAGTCTTAGGTCATGTTCAACGAGGTGGTACCCCTACAGCTTATGACAGAATGCTTGGTACAAAATATGGTGTTGCTGCTATTGATATGGTTCACCAAGGTAACTTCGGAATGATGACAGCTCTCCAAGGAACCAAAGTTCGACCTGTTCCGATTATAGATGGGGTTAAAGAATCTAAAACAGTTGACAAAGAAACATATGAAATAGCGAAAGTATTCTTTGGATGATTTTGATAAGAAGAAAAAAAGAAGGGTGTTATTCTTTTAGCAAGAAATATCGCACCCGCTGCAGTCACAACCACTTCCGCAATCTCCACAGTCTCCTGCACAATCTGCACAGTTACAACCACCACAATCACAGCCAGAGCAGTCACTCCCAGAACAACAGCCTGTTCCAGTTCTGCCTTTACTCTTACTTGATAGTGAAGCTGTAGTAACTATTGATACCAGAAATACTAATCCAAGGAGTATTGTTAGGCTAATGAAGACCTGATTTGCCCAATTAGCAAAGATGACTATTAGAAGTAAACCAACACCAAAACCAAGAGTCAGAATAGCAAAAACTACTTGAGTTTTCTCTCTTCTTTCTGCTTTAGCTTTTTGCTTTTTGTATGTTTCTTCATCCATATTTGGAGGAATTTTGGAAGCATTTTCATACTTGATAGGAAGATGTTTTTGTTTGTAACGAAGAATAGATCCCTCTAAATCTTCACCACAATTTTCACATATTTTTCCTTCTGTTTCATGTAATTTTCCACATTTGGAACAGAAAATCTTTACCATAATAGCATACTAGAAACAAAGTGGTAATTAAAGGTTCTTCACAGAATTAGGTTTTCATTTACAACTATTAATATACTTAAATTATCAAAAATCTGTGTAGATAACACAATGAGTCTTCAGTGTGTAGTGTGTGAGGAGAGAATCAAGATACAAAAAACTAGGTCATTTTTCTCACCACGATTCAATTTTACTAAGTATTGTTCTATTAGATGTTTTTTAGCTGCTTTCAGATATCTCTTTCTAGGTTTGGGAGTCTTTTTTATATCTGCATATATTGGAATAGGCGTACCTTTGGTTCAAAATGATGGTGATTTATGGTGGTTATTTGTAATAATGTTTCCACTTCCATTCATTGGTTTAATTGGACTCGTTGGAGGTTTAATTGCATCTAGTATTCATTCAAACATCAAGAGGAAACTAAAAGACAAGCTATACTTCTGCTTCCATTGTGGTAGTGATATCACTTATTCTAGCAAACAAGGATCTCTTCTATGTGATAATTGTGGTAACAAAGTACTATACTGTAACCTCTGTTCTAAAATAATCAATCCAACTGAGGAAATTGCTGTAGTCAAACCATGTCAACATGCTTTTCACAAAGCAGAACTGTTAGATTTTGCAGAAGAAGGTTACACATGTCCAAGATGTGGAAGAGAAATACAAGAGTTATCATTTAAATTGGATAAGAATGATGAACAGTTCTGGGTTAAAGCAAAATAGATTTAAACTGATAATTCGAGAACAACAAACATAAGGGATATGGTTTAACTGTTGAAAAATTTAGTTAAAGTAAAAAAGAAGGATTTACCAATTGCTGCAAAAACATTAGCTTTAGCTTTCATGAAAGATCCACTAAGTAAAGCAGTCTTTGTAGAAGAATCAACTAGATTTGACTATCTCTTGGATTATTTTAGGTTCAGGATTCATTATGGAATTAAGTATGGTTATGTTTATGCTAGTTCTGATAAATTTGAGGGAATCGCTGTTTGGATTCCAAGTGACAAAGCTCATGTTAGTACTTGGAGAGGGATGCTTACAGGTGGTTTGAGACTTTATGCAAAAGTAGGATTTTCTATGGTTTCAAAATTTGATGAGGTTAATCATTACACAACTTCTTTGAGAGATTCTGTAATAGAACCTCCTTATATTCAATTATCACCCATTGGTGTTACTCCTGATGAACAGGGAAAGGGTTTAGGAACAAAGCTGATATTGCCAATGATGAAGAAACTTGATGATGATAATCTGAAGTGTTTCCTTGAAACTCAAGAAGAAAGAAATGTAGCTTATTATCAGAGATTTGGATTTGAGATAGCTAAAGAGACAATAATACCAGGATTAAATCTTCAAAATTGGGTGATGATAAGAGAACCCAAAAATAAAGATTAAAGGAACTCTCTTGAGAGTTCTTCTACATCATTTAATTCTGTTTTAGTTAAATTAAAATTCATGGCTTGACCATTCAGTTCTGCTTGCTTAGGTTTAGTTGCTCCAGGTATTGCAACAACTGTGTCTCCATGATAGTTTACTAGCCAATTTAAAGCAACTTGTGCTATGGTAACTTTGTGACTTTTAGCAATTTGATCTATTTCTTTCATCAGTTCTAAGCTCTTGTTTAGATGTCGTTTGATCATTATTTTCTTACCGTATTTCTTATCCTTGAAAGCATTTTCATCGAAATGGTAAATTCCTGTTAAAACACCCATTTGCAGAGGAGACCAAGCTATGATGGTTATACCAAGTTCTTTTGCAGCATCTAGAAGTCCATTACTTTCAATATTTCTATGAATCAAACTATAATTCACTTGATTTGAAGCTAGAGTTAATCCTCTCTCTTTGAGGATATCATTTGTTAAAATAGTATTCTTGGCAGAAAAATTACTAACTCCAACAGAACGAATTTTACCCTCATCATAAAGATCTGCCATAGCATCTACTTGCTTTCTTATTGATGAAACAGACATTTGATTATGTATTTGATGTAAATCAATAGTATACGGTTCTAAATATTTCAAGCGGTCAGAAATTGTTTTCTTAACCGATTTTGATCTTCTTAAAACTGGGCTCCATTTTGTTGCTAAAATAACCTCTTCATCCTTTACTTTAGCTGCCTTCAAACCTTTAGCTAATTTTGTTTCAGAAATACCTCCACCATAGGCTTCAGCTGTGTCAAACCAGTTTATACCACTATCTAAGGCAGTTTTAACAATTCTATTAGAAAGATTATCATCCATTTTATTATACAAAAACTTGAGAAAAGTGTGACCTCCAGCAAATTGCATTACACCTTGACCTATGGGTGTAATATCGATATCTGTTTTTCCAAGTTTCCTCTTAACAAGCACATTATTTGTGTTTTTACTCATGAAATTGTGAATTACTATGCAATAATAAATCTAATGGAAAAACAACTCAGATAGATTTATGCAAATTATTTATTTAGTACAATTACTATAAAGTTAATTTAGTGTACAAAATGAAAAAGAAATTTGTTATTTCAAGTATTATAGTTTTATTGATATTTACATCAATTTTAAGTTATCAAGCAAGTTCTAACACGACTAGTACTATTAACGATATAGTAATCTCAAGTTATGTAGATGCAACCCCTATACTAATTCAAAATGATAATGATTTCTATAATTTTCCTGAAATTAGTGGAGATGGATCACCTTCTACACCTTTTGTTATTCAAAATCTTAACATAACTAATGTTGGAGGTTATGGTATTAGTATTAGTGATGTTACTGCTTATTGGGAGATTAGGGATTGCTATATTAAAGCAGATCAACCTATTATTTTAGATTTCATTTACAATCAATCCTCTATCATCAATAATACTCTAGAAAATGCCAATTACGATGGAAACGCAATAGCGGTAATTAATACTGCTGCAGGTATAATAATCCAAGAAAATTACATCCATAAATGCATCTTTGGGATTTATGTTGAAGATTCATCTAATTTCCAAATAGATACTAACTATTTCTATGAGATTGATTTTTCAATTTGGAGAGGCCATTTCACTTCCTCAGTTATAGAACATAATACATTTGAAAAGAATCAGCAGATGACTTTTACTAGTTGTTCAAACTTAGATTTCTTTAACAACACTTTCAAAGAAAATGAATATGGGTTACAGCTGAGTTCTGTTGATTTTACAAATATTATTGATAATGTTTTCATAGACAATTGGGATTATGGAGTTGAATTTCAATTAGGAGGAGATTCTGTGATATATCGAAATTACTTCATCAGAAATGCAGTATACTATTTGTCACAAGCTTATGATGAGTCACACACATCAGGCAATGAGTGGTATTATGATGGTGTCGGCAACTTTTGGTCAGATCTAGGTGATGGGAAAGTCTACGCAATTGATGGAAGTGATGATGTTCTTGATCTTTATCCATTCTATAATTCAGACAGTGATTCATTAAATGATTACGAGGAAGATAAAGTCTATCTGACAGATAAATATGATGAAGATACTGATGATGATGAAATGCCAGATGATTATGAGGTAGAAAACCTACTTAATCCACTAGTTGATGATGCTTTTGAAGATCCAGATACAGATTTACTAACCAATATACAGGAGTTTTGGGAGATGACCAATCCCCACTTGTGGGATAGCGATTCAGACCTTTTACCAGATGGATATGAAGCATATAATGGATTAAATCCTCTTATACCTGACGCAGGAAAAGATCTCGATGGAGACGGATTAACCAATTGGGAAGAATACTCTCTTGGAACTATGCCAAACAAAGTAGACAGTGACTCAGACGGTATGGAAGATAAATGGGAAGATGATAACGGTTTAGATCCTCTTACAAATGATGCATATGCAGACCCAGATGAAGATTTACTAAATAATTTCTTGGAGTTTATTTATGACTGTGATCCCTTCTTAAACGATACTGACGGAGATTCTCATATAGACAGCTGGGAAATAGCACACGGAACAGACCCAAACAATGCCCTAGATTTTCCAGATGAGATATTTAATACAAATACAGAAGAAAGTCCCTTTAGTTTTGCTTATGTCATTTTAACATTGATTGCTCTTTCTGGTTTTCTTATCTCAAGAAGAAAGAGATAATCTCCCCCTTTTTTTTATTTTATCTATGATAAACTATCTTCTTTTTCTATAGATATCTAGAACTGATACGAAGGAAATTATACCGAGTATTATCAGAGCTGAAGTAATAGTTTTGAATTCTGAGATGATTATAGGTCCTGAAGGAAAAAGATCAAAGATATCATCAAATTGACAATGAATTAAATATGTTCCCACGCCGCTATAATCTTTCCAGAAATTGCCTTCGCTTAACGTTTCAGAATACCAGAAATTTGTACTTCCGTAAAAATCAGCTGCTTGCGGTAGAGACCCATTTCCATTATCAATGAAATCATTATGATAAACAATTACATCACTACAAGTATCTAGAGCAATCCCATAGTTAGTATTGTTGATAAACTCATTAATTCTTAATTCAGCTGTAACAACATCGTGCAAAAATATCCCAACATTACTATTTTCGCTGATGTTACAATTGTAGATATAAAGATTAATACTTGAAAAAGCACTTAAACCTGTGAATCCACCCTCTACAGTGCAGTTGTCTATTTCAATATTATCTACATCATAGAAAACAAATCCATTTTTTATGTTGTAAAATTCACAGTCATAGATATAGAAATCTTTACAACTGAATAAAGAAATTCCATATGCAGAATCAGAGCAGTTTAATTTACCTAAATCAATGTAAGAACAGTTATACATAATAATTTGCCCTAAGTCTTCTGTAATAGAATCTAATTCTATACTATGATAGAAATGTACTAGTCTTCCGTTAACATAATTGTTGGTATTGTGGAAGACTAATGTTGCTGCTCTAGTCATATTGCGATCATAGATATTAAACCCACACCCAAATAGTGTGTTTGACCAAACACCATATCCTTCAGTTTCATAAAGTGTTATACCATCATTAATACTATTGAAGACATGGTTAGATACAACATAAGCATTAGTTGACCTATTTACAACTATGCTTTGATAATTATCATAGAAATAGTTATTATTTAGAGTAAATGAATCAGAA
>MEHH01000098.1 GCA_001940755.1 Candidatus Heimdallarchaeota archaeon AB_125 | reverse complement strand
CAGAGACAAGCTTGAAGTTGGATTTACAGTACCTGATCTAAAATATCTTCATAAGGGTGGTAGACTTAGTAGATCTAAATATTGGGTTGCTAAACTAGCTGATATGAAACCTGTAATAGCTTTTGATGATGGGAAGATGGAAGTAGCCAAAACTGTTAGGGGTCATGAAAATGCTGTCATTGAATCATTTGAATATGTATATGAAAGAACTGGAAAACCTGATTCTTTTAATGCATACATCATGCATGCAAAAAATATAGATTCAGCAAACCTTCTGAAAGACTACATTGTTGATGAAGTTAAACCTAAGAGCCATAATTTATCAATCGATGATTTAGGTATGACAATAGTTACTCATACTGGACCCGGATGCATAGGTATCTGTTTAGATACTCACTATAAATTTCTAAAATAAGAAGGTACAATACATGGACTTTGAAGCTTTTCTTTTTGATTTAGATGGAACTTTACTGAATTTTGATCCTGATGCGTTTGTTAGAACATATTTAGGAACAGCAGCAAAATTCTTCATTGATATTATCCCTGATTCTGAAACCTTCTACTCTGAGTTACTCAAATCTACAAATGTAATGGAGAATAATGATAACGATGAAAATACAACTCTTATTGATTTTTTAGAAGATTTTTGTCCAAAATTTGATATAGATTGTGAAGAAATTCAAGAAAGATTTCTACAATTCTATCATACTGAATTTAAAGTTATCAAACCTCTAATTACCGAGATGAGTGGAGCTCAAAAATTACTTTATGACCTTCGAAAATACTTTCCAGAGAAAAAGCTCATACTAGCTACAAATCCTGTTTTTCCATTTATTGCAATAAAAAAACGAATGGAATGGGGAGGAGTCCCAGAAGATGTTTTTGAATTGATTACACATGCAGAAAATACTAACTATTGTAAGAATAACAAGAAATATTGGTTAGATATAGCTAAAAGAACATCTATCAATCCAAAGAGTTCAATAATGATTGGAAATGACGGATATAGAGATATGGTAGCTAAAAAATATGGTTACACAACCTTTCTTGTAGATACTGTACTTGAAAATGAAGAGAATATGACTAGTGATATCTTACCAGATTTTAGAGGAAGTTTGCAAGATCTTTATTCACTTATTTTCTCATAAGTTTTCTTTAAATGGTAATCTATTTAAACGTCTCATCTTCTTTCACTTGAGAAACATGTCTATTATACCTCCTGAATCTTCATTCATTTTTGCATATCTTGCACTGTTATATAATGCGGGAGTATCACTTAAGTTGGTTTATAATTCGTTATCCAACCCTCGTTATCACAGAAAAGCTTGGAATTTATCCTCTGCAGGGCTTATTTTAGTGGGAACGGTTTTGATGTTCTTTTGGTTTAATTTCTCACTATCAGGGTTTTTTATATGGGGTGGTATAGTTGGTAGTTTGCTTCTTTTTGCAAATAATTTGTTAGCAACAATTTTGGCTTTTAGAAATTCAATCGAAGTAACCAAATTTGGTAAAGTCAATTACATCTTCTTCACAGTTCTAGCTCTACAATCATTTATGTTATTACTTAATTTTATTGAAGCCCAAACAATATTCCGTTTACCTGGTTTTCTGGAATGGCTAATGATTATTCCAACTGTTGGATATTCAGCTTTTCAAGCATTTCTCTATGGTCCAGTTGGTTACTTTTATCCTGCCCTTATTCTGATTCCAATAGTAGCTCCAATTAAATTTATTAAACCTCCTGAACCAGAACCAGAACCAAAAAAAACTTCTTCAAAGAAGTCAAAAGAGCAAAAGAAGGATTCAAAAGAAAGTGTATTCACTGAGGAAATTAAAAAACCTGAAGAGAAGAAAACACCTATGTGGTCAACACTCTTAACTTTTCTAGACAATGGATCTAAAGCAATATTTGCTGTCCTATTTATTTTGTTATTCGTATTTAGCATACTGAATATTGGAACATTTACCTCATTTAGTGATTTCAAAGGTGCACAATATAATCCTGTCTATCCTGAAAGAAGTGATTTCGAATTTAGTGTTTCCTTAAAGACGATTTATCAACAAACCTTTCTTACAGATTATCAAGAACAATTTCAAGAAGAGTTGATTTTGATTAAAGAGTTAAATGTCTCTACGGTTAGGATTGATGTTAAGGCTGAAATAATAGATAGTAATCTTACTGAACTTGTTGATATTACGGATCAACTTCATTCAAATGGTTTCAAAATCATGATGGCAACATATGGATATGGTTTTCCAACCTGGAATTATCAAAATGTTAGTTTGACTGATTTCAGAGATACTATCGAACAACAAGCTGAAACACTGATACTTAATTGTTCTCCAGAATATCTACTTATTTATCCAGAACCTTTCGGTTTTTCTTCAGCGTTTGTCGATGTTGTTCCAACTCCTGAACAATGGGGTTCAACTATTAATTCAACCTTAACTTATCTTAAGTCTCTTACAAATGATACCGAAATTGGTGTAAATCTCTCATTTAATGATTTTGAGAAATTTCCAACTTATAGTACAACAGTTTTCGAAGAATTGTGGTTCAATACTTCTCTTGATTTTCTTGGATTAGATTTTTACATAATACATGGGAGAGATCTTGATTTATCTCATTACTTGAGTGGAGTTTCAACAAGCACTAAGGACTTCTGGATATGTGAATTTGGTGTTTCAGCTGTAATGTATGGAGAAAGGATACAAGAAGCAGCAGTAGCTAGGTTACTCGAAATATGTACAAATGATGTATTGGCAGCTGGAAACAATACAAAGATAGCAGGATTTAAAGGTACAATAAAAGGCTTGAACTATTTCTCTTTGATAGATGACCTCTCGAGTGGAAATTCTTTAGGTTTAGTTGGGGATTTTGGTCACCGCAGACTTTCATTTTACAGATATCAGGAAATTATTGCAACAGTTTATGCATAGAAATAATGAAGAACTGCCTCAGACCGCCCATCAGCGATCATGTTATCACTCGACCGTTGTGTCATCATCAGCTAATTCCTCAAAAGAAAATAATAAGTTTTGGTTTAAAGGTTTCGATGATTTACTATATGGTCATAGCTTGTGCCATAGAAATGTATCCTTCTACTTCACTCTTTGCAGTTCTCACAAATTCTAATAACTGTTCTAGATTGCCTTCAGAGGCACTTAAATGAGTTTCTTCAAGTCTTTTCATAGCCTCCTCAAATTTAGCTAAAGCATCCTTAAATTGTTCTTTGTCAAACAATGCAATTCCTTCTGTTTCAGATGCAAGCGCCTCATAAAAAGAACGTTGAGCTGTCATGTTTGTGATGAGCGATTCACTTTTAATACTTGACAAAAGACCTAAAGCGATATCTACTGATTCAACTGCTGCTTTAAATTTACTACTTGCATCTATAGGATTATCTCTCCTTTTATAGAGTTCATTAGCTTCAGATTCGAGTTGACTAGCTTGTGTAATTCTAGATAGAGCTAAATACAATCTCTGTTCCATGAAGTTTGCACAGATTACGCTTGCTCGCGCATAGTATTTTGATGCAATCGCAAATAATCTTAAAGCTTCAGTAAAATTACTTACAATTATATTTTGGGTTCCTTGATCCCAAAACCATTCAGCTCTCTCCACTATATGTAATTTAGTGATCTCATCAATTTTATTATGCAAATCATCCATTTCATCATCTAATGATTTAAACAGAAAATTAGCTTTCATTAGTTCAGTTCTAGCATTTAAAAGATGTTTCTTTGATATTTTAGTATTGTCTGATTTGGATTCAGAGAGCTTAAATTCTAATACATATTTAGCATAACTAATTCGAGCATTTGAAACAGATAAGTCAACTCTATTTTCATCACTTTTACGATTTTCTGAGAATTCTTCAAAGAAACCAATTGCTTCTTTTGCAGCTTGGATTTGTTTATCTGAATCTTCTTCTAGATATGAGGAACAAATTCTATACATCCCTTCTGCATAATTTATCCATTTTACCATTTCGTTGAAGATTTTATCTCCTTCTCTCCCTCTAGATGCTCTAGCTCTTACTAGTAGCTTTAAAGCTTCCTCAAAGTTCTTCTGAGCATCATCTTTCTTATCCTTTCCAAATACTTCGTCTCCTTTGACTACATAAAGCATTCCAGCATAGAAATATGACAAAACCTTAAACGTAACATTGTCTTCCCCAGCATCTTTAAACTCATTGTAAAGTTTAGAATATCCATCATAAGATGTTTTTAGATTAGAATAAACTGGTTCATAATGTAAGAACTGGAATTCGAGACTCTTTGTACTCAAATGAACACCAAAATAATATTGATGCTTAAAAATAAAAGATTAACTATTGTTTTCATTTGAGAAACTATAAAAATACAAGATTTACACATCAGATGATGGTAAGCAAATCTGATTCTCAACTTCTGATAATTTTTGATTTGGATGGGACCTTGATTCAATCAAATATAGATTATATGGGAATTAGAGATGAAGTTCGTAATATTCTAAAACAGTTGATATCAGAGGAAGACTTTCTGAAAATCAAAAATACAATATATACGATATTGGAACTCGTGGGATTAGTAAAGGAAAATGATCCCTCTGGGAAATATCATAAGAAAGCTTGGGATTTAGTGTTGGAATTCGAACTAAAAGGATATGAAAATGCATATGCAATAAAGAATGTCTAGAAAACACTCGAAAGATTGAAAGCAGAGGGGCACATTATGGTGATTTATACAAACAATGCAAGAAAACTAACAGATTATGCATTACAGACATTCAAAATGACTGATTATTTTGAATATGTGTTAACTAGGGATGAAGTGAAAAACAGTAAACCTGACCCGGAGGGAATTGAAAAACTCATTGAGAAGTTTGGTAAAACAAAGGAATCAACAATTTTTATAGGTGATTCTTGGGTAGATGCTGAGACAGCAATAAATGCAGGAATAGATTTTGTTTATTTTGGACTAGAAAGTGCTCCTGGAACAAGAAGAAAGAAGATAGAAGCAAATTATACTGTCAAAGATATGTCTGAATTAATCTCTTTATTATGTGAAAATTCTTGATATTCTCCAAGTTTATGCGAAAGAAATATATTCTCTCTTACTTATAGCATTGTGACTCACATGAAGCTAAAAAATAATAAGAAATCAGTGATTTTTGCATTAGTTATTGTTGCAGCACTTTCATCTTCTATGTCCATAATGGCAATGAACCAGTATGATACAATGGTTTTGAACCAAGTATCAACTGTGGAAAGGGTAGTAGTTTTTAGTGTGGATGCTTTTAGATTTGACTACCTCCAAAGAGCGTCTGTTGGACCTATCTTCAAATGGATTATGGAAGAAGGAGTTACTGCAGCATACAGTGTGCCTTCAAATCCTACAGTTACAGCTGTTAATCATGTATCTTTGATAACTGGTAATCATGTTGACGAACATGGGATTATAGGAAACTCATTTTATGACTGGGAAGATAATAAAACCTATTCTCTATTTTCAGATTCAAATGATCCATACCGAGACACAAATACAGGATTGCACCTAATAACTTCCAAACCTGCTGTTATACATGCAGAAGAACAAGGAGCTAAAACATGTGTAATTGCTTGGCCTTACCATGATTCAGGAACTAACTATGGTGGAATAGTTCCCACATATCTATACGATTATGATTATATGGGTGCTCAAAGTCAAAGAACAGATTTAGGAATAGCAAATAAAGCTGCACAGACAATTATTGATGATCCTACAGTCAAAATGGTTTGGGCTTGGTTGCCAGGAGTTGACAGTGCTGGACATTATTCTGGAGTAGATTCCATAACATTAGACAACGTGATAGGTGCTCTGGAAAATGCATTTAACAAATTCTATGAGAAACTAGAGAAAAATGACCTGCTGAAAACTACAGCTGTTTTCATTGTGTCTGACCATGGGATGGCTGAGGTTACAGATAGTGAATATTTCTTGGAAGATAGAACTTCCTTCTTAGACGCAGTAGCCGCAACTGGAGTAACTCCATATATTGCTCATGATGCAGCGGTTGAATTACTCTACTTCATTGGTGAAACAAATGTTACAAAAGCTGAAGTATTTGCGACTTACTTAGACGCAGATCCCACTATTCAAGCTGTATATGTAAATGCAGAAAATGATGCAATAAACCTCAATCATCCTAATAGAGGAGTTAACATCTCTGTCTGGATTGAACCTGGGTATTCAAGAAACTTTGGTTCAACATATGTAGGAATGCATGGATATCTTAACACAAATGAAGATATGAGAGGAATTTTCATTGCATCTGGACCCGGTATCAAACAAAATGCCACTATAAGTGGAATTGATATACGCAGTGTAGCTCCAACAGCTTTAGCTCTAATAGGATTAGATTCAGGTTTCGGTGCTGAAGGTACTATCTTAACTGAAATTTTTGGAACCCGAGCAGACGACTATATCTACAAATACTATACTTTAACTGATGAAGGAAATTATGCTTTCTTCTCTTTACTAGCTATGTTATTAGTAATACCTGTAATAGTGAGAAGAAGGAGAAAATAATTCTTTTCTTTTTCTTTTTCTTTTTTTCAAATAAAAAAAAAGCAATATATACTAGTGTGTTCAAGGTTATCATGATATTATGAAGTTCAGGATAATTTTTAGGGGAATGCTAACTCTAGCTTTTCTCTGGGGTTTAGTTTATGCTGTAGCGATTGGAGCTATGCTAATAGCTGTCTATGTTGGAGGTGCTACACTAGTATCAGAAACATTTTCGATAGTTGTTTTTCCAATTCTTATAGCTTTAACCATTGTAATATTACAATTCTTAATTTCTCCATGGCTTCTTGACTTAAATTTCAGATGGCTACACAAAATGAGCTGGATAGAGCCAATGCAATTGCCACCTCATTTAGCACAATTTATCTCTGATCAAAGTCAATTACATGGAATCTCTATTAAGAAAATAGGAATGATACACGATCAAATGCCAACTGCATTAACTTACGGTCGTTTCAAGAAAAATGCTCGATTAGTTATATCGGATGGGATTCTTAATTTGTTAACTCCAGAAGAACAAATTGGAGTTGTAGGGCATGAAATAGGTCACATTGTTCATATGGATTTTCTATTTATGACTATAGCAGCAGCTGTACCTATGATTCTTTATACTTTCTACATCTTCTCAAGAGGATTTATGCGATCTGGTGCTCTTTCTGGTGGAAGCGATAATAAAGGCGCTGCAGCTATTGCAACAGCTGCAATTGTTACAATGGTAGTATCTTACATATTCTACATTGTAAGTCAATTTCTAGTAATGTTTCTAAGTAGAGTTAGGGAGTATTATGCAGATAGATTCGCAGGAGAAGAAACAAAAAATCCTGCTAGTTTATCCAGAGCTCTTGTTAAGATAGCCTATGGAATGGTTCAATCTCAAGCTCAATACGCTCAAACAATGAATGACAAAAATGTTGATAGAAGATCAAGAACAAGAGCTTACAATAGATTTGGTTTTACTAATGCTACAAGATCATTGAACATTTTCGATATTAATGCTGCAAGAGGTTTAGTGATGACAGCTTATGCTCAATCACAAGTTGGTGACATAGATCCTGATATGGTTGTTAAAGCAGCTGCTTGGGATCTTGAAAGTCCTTGGGGTGGTTTCTTAGAACTCCAGTCTACTCATCCTCTAGCCGCTAAGAGACTTCTAGCTCTTGATGATTTAGCTGAGGAAATGAATATGAAAAGAGCATATCCTGCTTTAGGAGAGGATCAAATCAGAGAATCATTATGGGATGAATTTCTTGTAGATCTTTTCTTGATGTATATAGCACCTGCATTAATTTTCATCTTACCAGCAATTATAGGAATACTCTATGGTTTCTATCCTTCAGCTTATAACTCTATGTGGATGTGGATTGGTGTTGGATCTGGTTTTGGTATTGCAGGGTTAATCTGGATCTGGAGAACAAGAGTAAAGTATCCTCGTCTTGCTGAAGATCAACCTTTACTTTCCATTATGAGTGCTGTAACCGATGTTTCAGATGATGGGTACGCAGAAGCTTCTCCATTCAGAGGAAAACCTATTCGCTTGCAGGGAACAATTATTGGCAGAGGTCAACCAGGTTATTATTTCAGTGAGGATGTTGTTCTACAGGATCCTTCAGGCATAATTACTTTAGATTACAATCCAGCAATAGGTATTTTTAGATTCTTTACTGCTCTCATGAAGGTACCCCGAATGATCGGTACTCAAGTTACTATTGAAGGATGGTATAGACGAACTCCAAGACCTGTAGTTATGATCAAGAGATTATATACTCTTGATGGTAGAGATAAAATGGGTTCCAATAGAGATATTTTCAGTTGGATTCTAGTAGGAATATTGTTTATTGCAGCTATAGCTTGTATTTTCTATGGGATTCCAATCTAAAAACTGAAAAAAACAATCTCTTTCTTTTTTTCTTTTCTTTCAAATAAAGTGAATAAAGCGTCAAGGTTATAAATACAGAATTGAAGTAGTTTTCAATTCTGGTGAAATTAATGGCTAGTGAAGAAAAAAAGACTAAAGAGGAAGTCAAAGAAGAAACTCCTGAAAAAGTCGAAGAAGAAGCAGAAGAAGTTATTGAAGAAACTCCACTAGATAAATACAAGAAAGCTGGAGAAGTAGCTAAAAGTATTTTGGCAAAGCTTAACGAAATGGTTAAACCTGGA
>MEHH01000097.1 GCA_001940755.1 Candidatus Heimdallarchaeota archaeon AB_125 | reverse complement strand
ACTTTTTTATTTGGTGTTTAAGAATCTCATTCTCAAAATCTAAGGAAAATGGAACATAGTTCGAATACATTGATCCAGAAATTTCTAATTGATTGGCATGACAAAGTTTGGATATGTCATGTAGTATAGATTCATTTTCCCAAATTATTGATTGAAGAAACAAAGAATTAAAGGAAATCGTTCCTTTGAATTGAGGTTCTTCTGCAAACCAGTTTATAATTTGTTGATATCTATCTACATGATCTTTTGTTACTTTACCCTTGTAACAAGATAAGTTATAATGAGCAGACAGATAAACAGTCATGAGAGAAACATTTCTTAGCTATATAAAAGGTCTTTCGGATTTTTTTCTCAATAAACCCTCAACAGATAACTAAATAAACAAACGTGTGCTTATATATATAATAACAATAATAGTTTAATTAACAGATGTTATTCTCTTTGAATTCGCTAACTAGGGCGCTTCTGTCATCCTTTATTTAGCTAGCTTTATATAAGCTCATGAACATATTCAATTAGAGTGTCTGGTATGAGTGAAGAACGCTGCCCAAATTGTAATTCAGAAGAAATTATTGATGACTTCACACGTGGTGAATCAATATGTAGTAATTGTGGGTTAGTGGTCTCTAAATTAATTGATACCTCTCCTGAATGGAGAGCATTTACTGGAGAAGAAAAAGCTTCTCGTAGTAGAACCGGTGCACCTATATCAGCTTTGAAATCTGATTATGGTATTTCATCTCAAATTAGTTTTGGCAACATGGATATTTTTGGAAAGAAATTGGATCCAGCTGTTATGGCAAAGATGAGAAGATTGAGATGGCTCAATAGAAGAGATTCTCGATCTCAGATTAGAAATTTGAGAATAGCTTTGAGAGATTTGAAAAGAATAGTTAGTCAACTTGAGTTAAGTGATGAGATAGCAGAATCAGCAGCAACTACTTATAGGAAAGCTTTGAAAGCAGATTTAATCCGTGGAAGAAGTATTGAATCTATGGTTGCAGCAGCAATTTACATAGCAGCTCGTCAATATAACAAACCAACTACTTTGAAAGATATCGAAAAACATATTCGAGCAGATAAGAAAGTAATTGCTCGATGTTTCAGATTATATGTTCAAGAATTGAACATTAAACCCACCCCAATTGATCCTGCAGTACTATTATCAAAATTATGTAATGAACTTGAATTAACAACAGCTACACAGAATGAAGCTCTTAAGATTCTTGAAGAGAGTAAATCAAGAAGACTTGATATGGGAAAGAATCCATTAAGTGTTGCTGCAGCAGCAATATACATTGCAGGAATCAGAACTGGTGAAAGAAGAACACAACAACAAGTTGCAAAAGTAGCAAAAACAACTCCAGTTACATTAAGAAATCGATTCCGAGAAATTGTTGATTCTCTCGAATTAGCAAATGTGATCGTGAAAAGAGGAGCTGCATCAGCACCTGTTTATGTAAGAGATCCTTGGAAGTTCTAAGATTTCTTTCTTTTCTTAGTATTACCCTAATGTTATTACTGTATTAATCTGCTTTTATTAAGAGTATACTTCACATTTATTGGGTGTATATCCCATGGGTATTAAGAGAAAGATTCCAAAAGATTCTAATATTAAACCAAAAGACACTCAAGCTGTTTCGCAACCTCCTGGAGTTAAATTCTATTCTTTAATTGATATTGTTAAAACCGATCGAATTATGGATGAAGTAAAAGAAGGGAACCTAATATTCCTGAATATAAACAGAATTTCTGCATTTCCTGAAAGGAAAACTGAATTCTTACAATCCCTTAAAAAAATCTCAACTGAACTTCATGCTACTTTGAAGATGGTATCCGATGAAACACTTATGATTGCTCCAGCTTCTGTTCCTGTTGAGATAAGATCACTTTCTCCAACTGGATTACGAAATAATAAAATTAGTTCGAAGGAATAAAAAAAGCTTAGTGAAATCTAATTCATTTTACATTAGATTCAATAATCTTAACTATATTTGATAATAAATTAGATAGTTTATCTTTTTGAGGTCCTCCACCAATTGCGAGTTCTCCCTTACCTCCTCCAGAACCACCTACGATTTCAGATAATTCTTTTACTATCGAGACTATATCAACTTGAGATTTCTGACTCCTAGCACCTACTAATATTACTTTATTTTCATCAGAGGAAATTAGAATACTGATTCCATTTTCAAAGTTTTTAACAGCTTGAGTAGCTTGAACTATCAATTCTTTTTGATTTCCTGTAGTTTCTTGTACTAAAACATCAACACCATTAATCTTCTTTGTTTTTACTTGTGCAGGAGAAAATTGTAACTCAGCAATTCGTTTGTTAAGATTTTCAATTTCCTTCTTCTGTTCTTTCCATTCTTTAAAGAATCGATTTACAGTTTTAGGTAAAATTTTTGGTTCTATGCTGAGAATTGAGGAAGATTCTTTTAGTATATTTTCTTGTTGTTGAACAAACTTCAACGCTGGATTACCAGCAAGTATTTCCAATCTAACAATACCATCTTGTATTCTTTCACTGCCAACTAATTTGATGATTCCGATGTCACTTGTCTGATCTAAATGTGTGCCCCCACAAGCTTCTATATCCCACTGGTTAATTGAAACTATATGGAGAGTTTTTCCAGGAACAACACCGCCTTGATAGATTTGAAAACCATAGCTTCTTTCAGCTTCATCTCTATCTAAATCAACTTTAGAAACAGGTCGATTCTCAAACACAACCTGATTCGCTAAATATTCCATTTTTTGCAGTTCTTCAAAATTGACAGAATTATAATGGGTAATGTCCAACCTTGCTTTATGTTCAGTTTTATCTGCACCAGCTTGCCAGACATGATCTCCTAAAACTACTCTTGCAGCATTATTTACTACATGAACAGCTGTGTGGTGACGCATAATATCCATACGTCTTTTTCCATCAATTTCTCCATTAACTGATTGACCTTTCTTAAGTTCACATTTTTCCTTTATTTTATGTAAAATGGTTGAACCTTTTTTGAAAACATCAACAACTTGATATTCGTTACCATTTGCAGAAATAGTTCCAATATCATGAATCTGTCCTCCACCTGTTGGGTAGAACAAAGTTTGATCTAAGATAAGATATTCCCCATCCAATACAGACTCTACAGTAGCATTAAATTTGGTTTGATACACGTCTTCATAGAATAAAGTTCTAGTGATATATTCCTTATCTAAAACAACAGTAATTTCTTCCTTAGCTTCTTTTTGTTTTGCTTTCTGTTTAGCAAAGTGTTTTTCCATTTTGATGTAAAAATCATCAGGAACCTCAACTTCTAAGTTGTTCTCTTTAGCTAACTCCTTGACCATTAATGGATTGATTCCATTATTTTGGTATAAGTCAACAAGTGTTTTGAAATCAAAATCCTCTTTCTTTTGAATCAGCTGACCTACTAACCGTTTTCCAGATTTCTTTGTTTCTTCATATCGTTTTAATTCTATATCTATGATTTTGAAAATATCATCTCTATGCTCCTTAACTCTTGGATAGGAAACAGATAATTGATCAATTTGTAAATCAAACAATTTCTCAATTGAGAATTGTAGGTTATACAAACTTCTAAGAGATTCTATTCTACGTAAGAGTACTCTTAAATTATATCCACCACCAACATTGGATGGAATAGCACCATCAGCAATGGTCATAGATAATGTTCTAGCATGATCTGCAATTGCGTAGATTGCTTCTTGAGGACCAAGAACTTTGAGCATTTCCCCATAAGTCATACCAAGCTTTTGAGCCATTAGCTTTCTTTCTTCTCTTAAATCTTTGACTTCTTCAACTGCTAAAAGACCAGCAAGGATGTTATAATCAACTAACAACTCATGGTCCGGTTTGTAATCGTTTTCATTTTGAAGATAGCTTATTGCCTTTGGAAATATCGCTTCATATATTGAAGGTGTTCCTTGAGAAAACCATGAGACTCTATCCAATCCCCAACCAACATCAATAACTTGCATATCAAGTTTCTTTACATTTCCATTATCAAATCCATATTCAATGAAGACATTATTAACAACCTCTACTCCATATGCCATAGCTTCAAGATTAGGACCAAAATTTCCTCCACCTGCCCAAATACCTTCAACATAAGAAATTTCTTCTGGTTTTAAGCCTAATTCTTCAGTTAAGTATTGAAAATTCAGATCTAAGCAACGGTCCATCCAGTACCCACCTGTTAATCTTTCCGAGTTGAAAGAATGTTGTCCAAACATGACAAAGCTAGTAAGATGCCTTGCTGTTTTTCCAATATTATCTATATCTGAAAATTCTCCACCTGTTCTGATACACATCTGGGGTACAATAAGTGGGTTTGCAGGAGGATCTATTATCCCTTCTAGAACCCATGGTTGAAAATCAGCAATTGAAGCTATAGTAAAGTCCATATCAGCTCTCCATCTAGAAACAACAGGATAATCTTTAATTGCTGTGTGACCATTTTTAACAAAGAAGTCAGTCAAACTTTTGAGAGTTTGATCAAAATCCATGTTTTTACCTTTCTTATCAATGAATTTGTATCCACCAGAACATCTAGTATCTCCACAATCTTCTTGATCAGGAACTAAAGTCCAGAAATTATGCTTACATTTAGGACATTGTTTTCGAGTAAATCCTTTTTCTTTGAAGAGATTGACTTCATAATTTTCTTTTGTAAATCGCTCTTTCAATTGGTCTTTTGATATGGACATAGTAACTCTAAATGCCAAATTCAAATCAAATATAATAAAATTTTGCATCAATAGGACTTTTTCTCAATTCCTAGACATTCGCTGCAAAAGTCTTTTAAGAGCTTTTTCCAGCCTTCTTTTATGAAAGATGCTGAAATTAAGGAAGTATCTGGGGATAAATTAGATTCATTGCTCGAAATGGTATTCTATGCCTTCTTTACATCGCCAGGAGATGTTGAAAAGCTAATTAAAAACAAACATTATTTCAAAGAAGATCTATGTTATGCCATTTACGAAGATGATAATCCTGTTTCAGGAATAATGCTCAAACCAATACCACAGAATGTACGAGGAGTTATTAAGAACATGTGTGGTGTGGCAGAAGTAGTTACCAATCCTGAAGCTAGAAGAAAAGGGTATGCAAAGAAATTGATGAATCTCGCTTTTCAAAAAATGAAAGAAAACAAACAAATCTTTTCAACTTTGTACCCATTTAAAGAAGAATTTTATGAAAGGATGGGCTATGTTACCTTTCCACAGTATAGGACTGCTGTTTTTTCACCTCAATCTCTAGTTCCTCTACTGAAAATGGAATTGGACGGTTCAGTAGAAAGGATCAATATTAAGGAAGGGATAGATGTCTATCTTGATTTCATCAAGAAGTATCAACTGAAAACTCATGGAATGGGTATCAAACATGACACCGAACAAGCTAGAATGAAGGATGAAGCAAATTATTGGCTTGCAGTTGCCAAAGATAAAAATGGTGAGATAATTGGATTAATGACTTATCGAATCACTGGATTCTGGAAAGAGATAAAGGTTAGACATTTTTACGTGAATAACTCTCTAGCTAAGTATTTACTACTTCAATGGATAGCTCACCATGCTGATCAGGTAAATGAAATTCATCTTCCAATTCACCCTGATGACAATCCTGAAATTTGGGTAAATGACACTTTTTGGGGACCTAAAGGAAAAATAGTAAGCAGAGACTGGGTTCCATCTTGTATGGGTAGAGTTGTTTTAGTAGACAAAATTTCTGGTATCTATGTTGGTGAAGGATCGGTTTCAATAAAAATCAAAGATGAACAATGTGAATGGAATAACAAAGCGTACTTGTTTGAAAGCAAAGATGGCATCTTAGATATATCAGAAACTGAACAATATGATTGTGAGTTGACAATACAAGGATTATCAGCAATAATTTATGGATGTTATAATCTTGAAGATTTTCCATTCAAGAAATGGGGAGATATGTCAGAAGAAAATAAACATAAGATAGAGAAACTCTTTCCAAAAAAATTACCCTATTTACATGCAGACTTCTAAATTTAGAAGTCTTTTTCTTACATCAAAGCATCCCATATAGTTGGAGCAGAATCTGGATAAAAATTTCTTATATCTTTAATCTCCATAGCTATCTTTCCTGTACCACCATGAACTGAATACGGTAATCTGCTTACACGTTTAATATCAGTTGAAACAGCTTTGTCAATACGAGGGTACCTTCTAAGGATTATATCGTTAGCAACATTTCTTCTTACTTTCCAATCATCTGGCATAATAATATTATACTGATTATGATCAAAAACTCTAGTTTCCTTTACTTGCTTTATTATTCTACTTGCTTTAAGTTCAGTTAATCCAAAATTCTCAACTTCTTGTTTGGTGATATTGGTTAACTCGCTAGAACAGTATTTACACTTGATATTGCTTTCTTTAATTCGTTTATCTAATGTATCAAATCTGAGACCTTCAGCTTTTCTACCTGTTACTTCTTTTATTAGGTCATAGGCTCTGAATTTAGATTTACAATTTTGGCATTGCAACACTGGATTCTCTAAATCTTGAAGAAAAACATATTCGATGTAAGGTTTGACTAAAAGGGAAAAAATTCTGTTTCGAAGAGGTTTGGCTTCATTGGGGATTTCTTCTAATGATTGTGATCTAGTTGGATCATTTATCATTGTTAGATAATTAAGAATGGATGTTCTTTGTTCATTTGTTAAGCTCTTTGTCTCATTATCCATTACCCAACCATGAACTCCTCTTCTTCCAGAAAAGAACCACTTCATCTCTTTGAATCCAAAATCCTCTTTCATGGTTTCATTTATGAAAAGAGCAGCTTCTAAAGCTAGATTCCAACAGAAATCACAATACGAATATTTTTCACACCCACAAGTTCTTACTCCTACGTAATTACCCTCTGAGTCATGAGCATCATAATCGCTTAAATCAATGTCAAAAATGAACTCTCTATATTTCCATATAATATCTTGAACTCTGTTATTTTTAGATGGTGGCCTATCATAAACCGCTCCAACATAAGCACTTTCTACTGAATTTGAAACCATAAACTCTTTCATTTTTTCTGGTGTGTTGAAAGAGATATTTCTAACAACATTTTCATTGACTATGAACATAAATTCTCTTGTTTTAAAATCATCTGGACCAATATAAGAAACAAAACGATCAAGAGGGAATTTCTTTTCGTAATATTCTGAAAGGATATCTGAAGTTAGATCTTCAATCATTATTATCACTCTCCGTTTCATCACTCTCTGTATCTTTTTTGCTATAGAATCTTCTATATGCTTGTTTTGTATAGTGCATCATTTGATTGATTTGATTTCCTTTTATTTTCCATCCTGTTAATAATGTAAAATACCTAGCACATGCTCTTTTATATTTTTGATCACGTTGTAACTTGGAGATATCATCAATAGCTGTATCAAGTACCTTCTTCTCTTTATCCTCAAAGAGAAGCTTCATGTCCTCAATAATCTTATCAGTTCTTTTATGAGCCCAATAACAGAAATAGCTGTTTATACATTTTGTGCAGCTTGGAGGACTGTAATCAATACCTCCACCAACTTTTCCATACATGTGCATAAGTTGGTAGTTCACTCTTTGTTTGAATTGTTCAAAGGATATACCGATATTATCAACAGAGTTTTCATACCAGAATCTTTGTTGTTCTTCCACAGTCATTCCAGCTTTCTTTAAGAATATTCCAAGTTGCCAGTTTTCCATATGTGCAAGATGACCTTCTGATTTCAAAACTCCTATAAGCTCTTGAATGCATGGAGGAAATAATTCTGACTTAGTAAGTATTTCAACACCCTCATCAATACCTAAGCTGAGGAAGTCTTTTGAGAGTCTTCTTGATTTTGCTATCTTTTGAATCTTATCAAAAATAGGTTTTGTAGCAGTTCTTAATCCGTCATCATCATCGACTAATTCTTTAGACTTTTCAATAACCTCTCTTAGCTGCTTTTCAAATTCTCTCTTTACAGCTAAACGTATATCAGCTAGAGTAACTATTCCCCATCCTTTGTAAAGAAGAGCTCTCCTTACTGAAATAATTGAAGGGATTTTGGTGAAGTGTATCGCAATTTTTTTCTCGAGATCTTTTATGTTAGAACCAAATCTACTTTTTGTGTATTTTACAGAACGAGTTTCAATGTTTGCTATATTGAATTTTCTATAAAGATCAATTCCATACATTTCATTAATTTCATGAATTTCCTTTACTTTGTCTTCAGAATATAACTCTTTTAACACGTTAATCTTTTCTTCAAAACTAGGTGTACTAATAAACCTAAATTCGAATAGATCTCCTTCAACTTCTATTAGCCATGTTGTTAATCTAGGATCTTGTGAAACAGCTAATTTCAGTAAAGTATGCCCACCAAATTCCTCAGTTTTAATTTTAAGCCATTCTTCTTCTGACATCCATGAAGGCCTAGAAATTATCCACAAATCTTCTGAAATTAAACGTTCTAATCTATCGTTTGCATATCTATTCCCACTTTCTATATCTAATGATATATCACCGGGATCTTTCAAAACGAACCAATCAGGAACTTCAGCAGACATAATTTTTCCTTTCTCTAACACTTAGTTAATGTATTAAAAAAATTGTGTTAAAGTTTTTTGACTATTATCTATTTTTCTTAAATTTGATATTTTGACCCCAACTAATCTAATATCTTCAGATTTTTTATTTTC
>MEHH01000096.1 GCA_001940755.1 Candidatus Heimdallarchaeota archaeon AB_125 | reverse complement strand
GTCTTGTATCGTATGTAGCTCTTGCCATCACATCTCCTATTCTAACTCGATCATGAAATTCCTGACTTTTTTCAAGCATTACTTTATAGAATTCTTCAGTTACATTTTTTGTGATTTTGTGAGCTAATACTTCATTTACATAACTTTGGATGAAATCAGCAGCAGCTCTGATTATCCCCGCTCCTGCAATAAATAATGCTGTACTTACTATTACCTTGAATGAGCTGTTTTTTTTAGCTAACTCACTAAAAATATCCCCAATAAATAAAGGAGTAACTGACACAGTACCAATGAAAATTATGAGAAAAGTAACCAATATTGTAGACATTAATTTTTCCTTCAAAATGTGTTTGAAAAACCAACGTCTATAGCTCATCTTAGTACCCTAATCAGTTATCAATTGTCTTTACAGATATCAATCATTTTAATAGCTTTTTTATGTAACAGCTTCAAAAACTGTAACAGAATGAAGGCAAATATCTATTTGCTTGTGGAAAAATCTTTTACTATTTTACTATCACTCATATGAATCTGTCTATCAGCTAATATAGCAGAATCTTC
Organism: Candidatus Heimdallarchaeota archaeon AB_125; assembly: GCA_001940755.1. Classification (GTDB taxonomy): domain Archaea; phylum Asgardarchaeota; class Heimdallarchaeia; order Heimdallarchaeales; family Heimdallarchaeaceae; genus UBA460. Next base: position 8,167 of record MEHH01000096.1, on the reverse strand, counting down.
TGCATGAGTAACATAAATTAGTGTTTTATTTTGAATCTTACTAAGATCAATTAGCAGTTTAAGCACTTTTTTCCCTGTCTTCGAATCCAGATTTCCTGTGGGTTCATCTGCAAGTAATAATTTTGGGTTGTTTGCTAATGCTCTAGCTATTGCTACTCTCTGTTGCTCTCCTCCTGAGAGTTGGTCAGGATTATGTGATTTTCTCTCGATAAGGTCTACACTCACTAGAAGTTCTTCGACTCTTTTCTTTCTCTCTATTTTTTCTAGATTAGCAAGAATTAATGGCATCTCAATATTTTTCTCTGCATTAATCTCTTCGAGTAAATTGAAATTCTGAAAAACATAGCCAATAGTGTCTCTTCTAAGATAACTTAATTCCTTATCTTTCATTGAACTTAACTTTCTACCATTGATGCTTATAGAACCTGAGTCAACGTAATCTAGAGCTCCAATTACATTTAGTAGAGTCGTTTTACCGCTTCCAGAAGGTCCAACAATTGAAACAATTTCTCCAGCTTTAAAAGAGAGTGACACATTTCTCAGAGCTTGAACCTCAACCTCTCCCATCTGATAACTTTTGGAAACATCTCTTACATTAACAAAAATCTTTTTTGATGTTTTTTTGGTCCTTGGCTTGCTCTTTTTCTTGACACTCATCTATGTACATCTCCTAAGATACTTCTTTTATTTATCTATTGGGAATCTCTCTTTCATGATTTTGATTTCTTCTTTCCAAGCTTCTTCTAAATCAATTTCTTGAAGAATACATAGTTGAAGAAATAAAGAAAAAGCTTGAGCAAATTCTCTAGGTAAGTCTTCTTCAGCAGGTTTAGAATGGCCACTTTCTTCTTTATATTTTGATTTGAATAGCAGATGTTTTCCTATTTCACTCAATTCTTCATACAAATGAATAAGAACATCATTTGCAGAATACTTAAACCATCCTCTTTCATTTAAGAAATCAAATACTTCTTCTTGAATCTTATGAAGTTCCATCTAATTCATTTATTAAGCTGCATACTTCTTAAGATTTCTTTTAGAAACTCTTGTTTTACATATTGGACATTCAGACTTGATTCTCATCCATTGTTCCATATGGTCATCATGTGCAACGTTGTTACAAGTAGGACACTCTGATATTCTATCTCCTCTCTTGATTAACCCCTGACATACAGTACATTTCTGGTGTAATTGTCTACAATTACTACAGGGTTCAGTTGAATCTCTTATTACACGTCCACAATTTAAACAGTAATTCTTACCTTTTGGTAACACTAATTTCCCTGCTCTTTCAAAATAAGCTGAAGTTACTCTTCCCTTATAATATCCATGAGAGATTAATTGATTCAAAAGCTTAAACAGATCTAGAGGATACATCCCTACAGTATCAGCAATTGATGTAAGTTTTACCTTTTTTCTTCTTGACTTTTCAATTTCGTTTACTACTTTCGTATAAATTTCACCAAGTTCATTTAGTTGTTTATTCGGTAAAAATTTCTGGCTTGAAACTAAAGTTATGGTATTTCCACGAAGAGATATATTCATCAAGCCTGATCCCACTAATTCATAAACAATGTTCTTTGATGCAACAAGTGTCTTCTCCCAATATTTCATGATATTTTTAACTGATACCCTAGTGTTTGAAAGAATATATCCGAATATTTCTTGGTAGTAAATTGGAAGATCATCTAATTGTACCATTGGAGGGAAAATAGGAATCTCGTCAGGTTCAAGTTTGTTTCCTGAGATGCTTCCTTTAATCAAACCCTTCCCATAAAATCCATACATTCTTTCCTTAGCATGATTTCTATCTATACCAAGTGCATCTTCTATATCTTTGGTTGTGATGAATGATTTTGCTATTATCATACCCAAAACAATTTTTTCCCATCTCTCAAGAGTTCCTTCCTGAGTTCGACTATATCTTTTTAGACTATCGACATATATTGTGGTACCCTTTAGAGTACATGTAATAAATCCCTCAAGATATAGATTCATAATTCCTTCTAGAACTTCATCAGCTTCCCTATTCATCAGAACAGCTAATTTTCTTAGAGGCATTCTATCTTGTGTTGATAACAACCCGAATAAAGCTTCATAATTGAAAAAAGACAAAGAAGCCATTTCTTCAATTGTTTGGTTTGGTGATGTATCTGGAAAAACCACAGGTACTAACTTGTTGTTTTCATTGAAAATAAACTGAAATGTACCTCTTGCTGTTAAGAATGCTACTAATCTTGTTACTTCTGTTTCCTCTTTGTCAATATACTTTGCTAATTCGTCGATATCTACTTCTTTCTTCAAAAGAGTAAAACCTACTAAAGCTCTTTCATCACCTTGCAGGGCTTCTACAGGTAGAACTCGAGGTGCAATTAGATATTTTTTGACGTTTACACTAGTTTTACCAGAACCAACAATACCTCCAGTAACTTCAAAGGAAGCATCTAATTTTCTGTATAACATTAGTTTAGCTATTCTGTCAAAAACATCTTTTCTACTGAAGCCAGTAAGTTTTGCAACTTTATTTAAATCTGCATCTCGTAGTAGCATACATGTTCCAATGATAAAAGTATCATCTGAACTAATTTTCACTTTTTCTGGAGGAGTCCAAATGTTTTGAACATGAATCTCTTGATTTTTCAAAATTCCAATGAATAATCCTCTGATAGTGAGGAACAAGAGATGAGATATTAATTCATCTGAAGAAATATTCAAGATTTTACGAAGAAGATTAAGTTCGATTTTTTTATTACAAGCAAGTATTCCTAGCAGATTTTTCCTGATATTGCTTAATCTTCCAGGATTGACAGTAGGATACCTATAAGCAGATGCTAGAACAAATCTATCTTTTCTATAATATCCCCTAAGGATAAGAGCTTGAATAAGTATTTGTAAATAATCTTTTATTGCTCCTCTAGGAATCCCTGATTGCTCAGAAAACATTCTTAGATTAATCTCTCTATACAAATAGAGCTGTGAAACTATTTGTGATTTTTTTGCTTTCGATAAAGTTACTGTTGGAAGATCCAATTCATGGAAGTCTAAATCAACTATATCTTCTCGTTCATAACTCAATTGAAACACCCCAAATAGTTACTTCTAATTAGCATTACATGACTTATTAACGTTACCTTATTAAAAATAAAAAAATAAGAATGAAGCTAGATTTTATGTTTAAACTCTATCTAGATATTTACTAAATTCCCACTCTATTTCAGCTTCTTCACTAATATTTTTTGCTTCTGTATATTCTTCCCATTCCTTTCGTTTAACTGCAAGAAATATGTCAATGATATCTTGACCCAAAACTTCTCTTACAAAATCACTTTTCTCAAAATAATCAAGAGCTTCAGATAGATTACTAGGTAAAGGAGTGATTCTCATATTTGCTCTCTCTTCATCAGTTAAAGTTTCTATATTTCTTGTAGTTGGTTCAATTGGTACAGTTTGATTTTTTATTCCATCCAAACCTGCAGCAAGAAGTAAAGCGGAAGCTAGATAGATATTTGTGGCACCATCTGTTGCACGGAATTCAATTCGAGCACTTTTTTCATAACCTGGGACTCGTATTAGAGCTGTTCTGTTAGCTACTCCCCATGATTTATATACGGGAGCTTCATGACCTGGAACTAGTCTTTTGAATGAATTAGTTATAGGATTGAAAATTGCAGTCATTGCATCAATATGTTCTAAAATTCCTCCAACAAAATATCGAAGGATATCACTTATTCCCTTTTCTTTGTCTGCAAAGATATTTTCATCTCCTTTAGTCAAATATTGATGAATATGAATGCTGCTTCCAGGTTGATCTGGGAAAGGCTTAGGCATAAATGTACCAATAACCTCACTAAAAAGAGAATTAGCCTTTATGATCAGTTTAGCTGTTTGTGTGTTATCAGCTTGTTTCAAGGCTTCAAGAGCTACTAATTCAATCTCTTGTTGACCACTTCCGACTTCATGATGTATGGTTTTAACACCTATTCCCACTTCAAGCATATCGCTTGCTATATTACGCCGAAGATATCCAAGCTCGTCACCTGGGAGATTATCCATATACTGACCTTCTTCAAATGGATCAAGTTCATAATCAAGGAAAAACCACTCGAATTCTGGACGAGTTTTATATTCGTAACCAAATTGATCTTTAGCTTGCTTAATTACTTTCTTGAGAATGTGTCTTGGATCAGTAGGATGAGGATTTCCATCATTGTCGTAAACATCACAGATAAACCTTGCAACTCTTGGTTCCCAAGGTAAGATACAAAGTGTTGAGAAATCTGGAACAATTTTCATATCGCTTTGTTCAGTTTTCAAAAAACCTAAAGATGAACCGTCTACTCCTGTTCCCTCTTTCATACTATCCCATATATTTGCAGGAAATTCGACAGATTTTAGCTCACCAAGAACTGTAGTAAATTGGAATTGAATGAACTCTATACCTTTTTCTTCAAAAAATTTTTCCAGATTTTCCATATTAATAACCATGCTACTTTTGGTAATGAAGAAGAAAATGAATCAATATATATATTTTTGTGAAAGTATTCTTTTAAGCGTGTAACTCGTTATTTTATTCCTTTTCGACAATTATATATAATCTGTTAAAACCTTCTCATTGGAAAATGAGTAAACCAACAAGATTCTGGGTTACATCTGGTATAGGTGAATCAGATTTATCGGAATTAGATGCAATTGATAAGGCTTACATGAATTCAGGATTGGGATATCAGAATCACATTTCTGTATCCTCAATACCTCCTGCTATCGAAATAAGTCCTGAAATTGATAAAGAAAAAGGAATTACCTATGTGAACCTCAATGATAAACTTTCAATAATTCCCTTCAGTGCAAATATACATGTAGTTAAATCTCTTTCATGTGGGTCCACTGATGAGAACCTTTCAACTTGTATTGCACTAGCAAAGATTTATGTAAATGTCAATGATTTTGAAATTCCTTGCATATTGGCTTTTGAAAGCAAGGGAGAGTTCTTAGAAGAAACAAAAACTAAAGCATTAGATGGTGTAAAATCAATGGTTCGTGAGAGAAAAGCAGATATCGATTCTTCATGGGGTTCTTCTGGATTCAAAATTATAAACTCGAATTTGAAAATCACCAAAAAACATGGTTGCTCAGTTTCATTTGTTGTCTTTGATCCATTTACATATCAGAATGAATAAAAAGGCACTCTAACAAAAAACATAATACATAAAGCATAAAAATAGCTTTAATTACCCTTACCAAGCAAGACTAAAGTGAAGAGTTATGAATAACAAAAAGATATACTCCTTAGTAACTATATTGCTCATTACCCTCTCAATGGGAATTGGATCATTGAACTTAGTAACTCAAGCAGCTCTTTCTACAGAACCTATTTTCGAAGGCTTTGTAGCTGAAGGTTTTGGGGATTTTCAAGGTATAAACTTCCCTAATAATACTGTGATTACAGTTGAGTATTCTGTTGATCGCTTAGTTGACATAAGTGGTGTAGTAATAGTTGGTTCAGGTTCAAATCTGACTTTGACACCAGCAACTAGCATTTCATTGAACTTTTCCAACTCTCAAGTTGATCGTTCTTATTATACTGGATCTTTTAACTTAACAAGTTTAACATCTTTCAAAGGATATGCGTGGATTGGTGAAATCAACAATGGAACATATGAAGTACTAGAAAACTTCAATCATTTAGGACCATGGCATTATCTTTATGTTACAGAAGAAGGAACACCACCTGAGTTTCAAAGTATTACAAATGCAACTTCAGTAGGATTTGATTATGTTTTCTATTCACCAAGTAATCAAACAAATAATACGATTACAATTCGTTACGTCGCATATGGCGCAAACGAAAACGATACTGTTACATTAGCATTATCAACATACAGAGATACAATAACAGATGCTTCTTTAGGCGTATTCACTGAAGATGTAACCTTCATTGAAATGGACTATGAAGAAGGGAATGAAACTTATGGTCAAGTAATTTATAACGCATCATTTGAATTTACAGAAAGAACAATTTTCTTCAGTGCGAATAATTCTTATGGTTGGGATATGTGGGGAGGAATAAATGAAGTAAGAACTCAGTTAGTAGTATATATGATCACAAATGGGTTTTATTTCGAATCTAAACCTCTCCAAGATGACAAAATAACTGATTTGGATAACATTGAATTTAACATTACAACATACAATTCAACTGATATTGAAGAATTCGGAATAAGTTATTATGTTACTGAAAGCATAGAAAATGACACGGAAATTGTACCACTTACCACAGTTTCAGCAACACTTGATCAAAACTATACCTTAGAAAACATTCATGGGAATAATGATACAATAAGAGAATATCTTGTTTCAATTGGGTCACTATCTTCTGGAAATCTTCTCTATTATGAAGGATTTAATCTCTATTATGATTCATATTACAATGAAACTGGTGGATCAATGAAATTGATCTATATTTATGATTCAACTCCAGAGCTAAAATTATATCCGGTGAATAACACATATACAAACGATGTTAATGTAACCTTTTATTATGAGATTGATACTGCTCGTGGAGTTCTCTACAGTGCAGAAATGGATTATGATGATGGAACACCAATTACAGATGTCTATGATCCTGGAACAAACACAAGTATTCATATCTTCCCTGAACTAACAGGAGATTACAATGCAACGCTATTTATTTCAGTCAATATGACAAGAGTTAATGATGTTCCAATACTAGTGAATAATTCAATTTCTACAATGATTTATCTCGACTTTGAAGAACCCATTTTAGATATTATAGATTTCACTTCAAATGATTCTGAAATAACTGATGGTTATGTTGAGATATACTTTGATTATAATGATGTTTATGCTGGAATAGGTAGAGTATGGATTTTCTGGGATGATGGTATAGTTCAGAATGTAACAGATGAGTCATTTGCTTTCCATAATTATGTTGAAGATGGAACTTATAACATAACTATAATGGTCGAAGATAAAGCTGGAAATCAGTTTAATTCAACAATCACCTACATTGTTGAGTTAGTAATTGAGACACCAACAACGACAACACCATATGCAACATTAGGGGTTATTCTCTCTCTCTTTGTGACTGGTTATGTATTAAATAAAAGGAAAAATAGAAAGTAAATTATACTTTCATCCTATATTATTTTTCTATTCAACTTCTAAACTAAAAGTAAAGTCTTTTTTCTCCTTAAAGCTTAAGACGGGAATTTTCATTCTTGAGGTAAGTTCCAGGTTACGAAAACTTTTCTTCGTAAGAAATTCAATCTCCTGAGGTGAAGTTATTTTGATTTTGGAGTTTAAGTTCTTATTCTTTATTTCCAAAACCACCGTATCATTTGATCCTGATTTCTTCTCAATAAGAATATCCTCTTTTGATAAAATAGGCTTTGTGTAATCTCCTAAGTTAAACTTTGACAGACTATAGAGAGTAAATTCTTCTTTGAGTATTCCTCTGTTTTCAAAATTATAGTTAATACCTATTTTATTTGAATTGTTTGTAATTGTGAAAATTTTCTTCAATACTATATCATTTGATGCATAAGTACTAAGTGTAATTTGAACACCATCATTTAGTTCTTTTCTGCTTGCCACATAACCTTCATTGAATAAATTATATTGCCCACTGAATTTTTTGGAAACTATATCGAACATCAATCCAAAGCTAGGTTCTTGAGTTATATGGTTAATACTTAATCTAGGAGATGGTGAAGAAACTATAAACTCACCATCACTAAGATTTACTAAATTATTTATTGAACCTCCTCTATGAAGAAAACTGCAGAGAATTTTTTTATTCTGATATATCATGTCTCCGCAGATAGGATCCAATATCTGAAATCCAGTTTTTGTGGTAGTTTCTCTAGTATAACTTTTCACTATAAATTCTACTAATCTCAGATGATTAATGCTGTTCCAGATATTACGATAGTCCAGAATGTTTACTCCTTTAATTGGTTCAATGAATTGTGAGAAGTATGTATTGTGTATATTAGTAAGTAAATAATTCCAAGAATAATTAACTAGGTTAGTTAAAAATTGTTTATCCTCTCTTTCTATAGCACTTATAATTTCCTTCATTTTGTTTATTCTGTTCAAGTTTTCTTTAACTAGTTTGTTCAGGTTTTCACAACATGGAGAGATATCA
>MEHH01000095.1 GCA_001940755.1 Candidatus Heimdallarchaeota archaeon AB_125 | reverse complement strand
CGATATAGTGTGTTGTTGTGAATAAAGCCAACTAGATATCCATCAAAAGCACTTCCCATCCAAGGTATTTTAGCATATGATGCCATAAGAGAGACCCCTTCTTTGTCAAACATATTTGTCTGCATCCAGATATAATAGTGAGGAAAGCTCTTTCCATAGTCTTTCTCAATATACCCCTTTCCATTGGAAAAATCTATTTTCTTTCCATCTATTGTAAGTTCTCCTTCAATAGGATGATCAAAACCTAAAACACCGTGATAACATTGCATGAATGGAACTAACTTGTACCATCCCATAACTCCTAAAGATAGTTTCTTCTTGGACCAAGGAATTAAATTACTGAACCTAATTTCACCTTCAACCTTTTTGTCTCCAGAAGAAAGTTTGAGTTTAATCTTATCTGAACTGAAATAGTTATCTCCAATTTCTGCAATAAATTCTTTCTTTGAGAAACTAAATTTGGATATATCAAATTCAAAGAAAGTCATTTCAGCTTCTATTCCATTAAAGAATTGAATAAAGGCAGTACCCTTCCCATTCTTATCATAAGATATTCCTGGAATTATTGCATAGATTTCATCTTCTTCAGAATTGATGATTTTATAATACCATCCTTCGAAGTAACTACGCTTCTTTCTTCTACCCTGGAAAATAGCATCATTCCAGATTTTTCTAAGGAAATATGGCATTTAGCTCAGCTCATAGTGTTTTTCAGTGTTAAAGGTAAGAATTTTAACTTTTTAACGCTTGTTCACTTACAATTTTTAAAATCATGTAGATGTTAATCGATTTTTCACCATTCGTGCAATTATGTTTTTGGTGCTTATATAGTAAATTCATTAGTCAAAAGCAAGGGAAAAGGTCATCTGCTGGTGACATAAACCTAGTATCTTTAGTTAGATCAAATAGTGAATAGTATCGGTGATAGATAATGAAAAGAAGCACAAGAACAAAGAAGATTGAGCAAGTTGAGAAAGATTGGAAGCATACTCTAGAGAATAAAGCAGAACAGAAGAAGTTTGAATTTTATAATGGTCAAATGGTTTTCCGCTAAACTTTAAATTGGTTCAGATTCTCTATAATCTGAATACCTTTGAACGAGGATAATCTATCATCACCAGTAAGGATTGGAATTGATACAGGTGGCACTTTTACAGATTATGTTGTAATAAAAGACGGTCATATTTCTGCTTGGAAGACTCCTACAACTCCTGCGGATCCAAGTGAGGGTATAATCTTTGGATTCAATGAAATTATGGAAAAGTTTCACTTTCAAAAAAATGATGTAGAAGTGGTTGTTCATGGGACAACTATAGGTACAAATGCCTTTCTAGAAGACAAATGCCCACCTATTGCTTTCCTAACAACAAGAGGTTTCAAGGATATTGTAGAAATAGGTAGGCAACAAAGATCAGAGCTTTACAATCTTAAATTCAATCAGAGATATCCAATTAATTTCCAAAAAGATGTTCTTTACGAGATAGATGAAAGGGTTGATAGTAATGGAAACATAGTCAACACTCTTGATCTTCGTTCATTAGAAAATTCCTTACAATCATTTGAATCGAAGTCAGTGAAAAATCTGGCTGTCTCCCTTCTCTTTTCTTTTCTTAATGTGAAACACGAGAAAATGGTATCTGATTACTTCTCAGAGAAAGGATATAATGTTTTTACTTCTCATGAAATCAGTCCTCAAATTAAGGAATATGAACGAGCTGTTACAACAATAGTTAATGCCAAAGTTAGCCCTGTAGTTAATTCATACTTGTCTAGATTGAAAAATAAACTCAATAATCTAGGAGTAGAAGCTCCATTACTTATAATGCAATCCAATACTGGAATGTCTGATGTTGCTTCGATAGGTAAATCAGGAATTCAAACACTTTATTCAGGACTTGCAGGTGGAGTATTGGCTGCAGCTGATAGTCTTAAACATTTGAATAGAACTCATTTAGTCTCTCTAGATATAGGCGGAACATCTACTGATGTTGCAGCATTGATAGATGGTCCAATTGTTTTAAGGTCTAGAGAATTTAGTGGTTTTCCACTAGTTGCAAGCATGGTAGATGTAGAAACAATTGGTAGTGGTGGAGGATCAATTGCGAAGTTCAAAGACGGATTGCTATCAGTTGGACCTGAGTCCCAAGGTGCAAATCCAGGGCCTGCATGTTACTCTTTGGGAGGAGATAAAGTAACTTTAACAGATGCCAATCTATTTCTTGGTTACGTTCATCAAGATAACTTTGCGGGGAATTTGAATATAGATAAAGCCAAAGCAACTCTACAACTCAACAATCTATTAAATGACATCAAATCTTCTCCTTTCCCACTTGAAATAACAACAATAGATGAGTTGGCACTATCCATAAGGAAAATTCTGAATAACAATATTGCAAACGCAATAAGAGTTGTTACTATACAAAGAGGATTAGATCCTAGAGATTTCGCTTTACTTGGATTTGGTGGAGCTGGACCTTTGCAAGCTTGGGAAATAGCTCAAGAACTTGAAATGGGTGGTGTTATTATTCCCCCATTCCCTGGAGTTTGGTCTGCTTTCGGACTTGTAAGTTCAGATATTGAACATGAACACACTCAATCTTTTCTCCAAACAAAGGATGATGTTGATTTTGATGAGATGAATGATAAGCTCAAAATAATCAAAGAAACTCTTCAAAGAATTCTTTCAAGTGAAGAGGTAGAACAAGAGAATCAATCTTTTAACTACTCATTAGATATGCGATATGTAGGTCAATCTGATTTCTTAACCTTACCTGTTGAGTTTCCGATAGATAAAAACCAGTTAGAATCAGTAACTGAAAGATTTCACATATTACACAATCAGAGTTATTTCTGGTTTGATAAGGAGCTAATAGTAGAAATAGTGAATTTATCCGTAAGAGGAATAGGTAAAGTTCCGAGAATAGAATTCACAAAACTAGAAAAAGGGACTGAAAAACCTCCTCTAGATGCCATCAAAACACATCGCAAAGTTAATTTTGAAGGAGAGTGGATAGACACTCCAGTTTATGATAAAAAGAAATTACTAGCTGGAAATATCCTTGAAGGACCATGTATAATTGATCAACTTGATACTACTACAGTGATTCCACCTTCTGTATTTGGTAGAATAAACAATCTAGGATATATCTTAATGGAGGAAAGAAAATGAGTTCTAAATTTAGTCTTATTGAGGCTCAAGTGATTAACCAATCTCTAAAAAATGTAGCTTTAGAAACAGGAATCGTTCTTCAGAGATCAGCTTTTTCCCCCAATATTAGAGATCGATTAGATTTCTCAAGTGCTATAATGGATCACAGAGGTAGATTGATTGCTCAAGCTGAGCATATTCCTGTTCATCTTGGGGCCATGCCAGAGGGAGTTAAGGCTTTAATCAAGTATTTTGGTAAAGACAATATCAAAGATGGTGATATTTACATTGCAAACAATCCTTACTTAGGTGGAACCCATCTCCCAGATATAGCTGTAGTTAAACCAATTTTCTTTGATAAAATACTAGTTGGTTATATTGCAAATAGATGTCATCATGCAGATGTTGGTGGTGTAGTCCCCGGCTCTATGCCAAGTGGAAAGTATACTCTTGATGAAGAGGGATTTGTTATAAATCCAACTATTTTGGAAAGAGATGGGGTTCTAAATCAAGAATGGTTTGATTATTTCCTTGACAATATTCGTGTTCCGGCTGAAAGAAAAGGAGACATTCAGGCTCAACTTGCTTCAACAAAGATAGGTGAGAAAAAATTCCATGCTCTTCTGAAGAAATATTCTCTTGAAAGAGTTCAGAAGATTATTGACTTCTTAAATGAAAGATCAAGAAATGCTTCATTGGAACTAGTAAGAACCATTCCTGAAAACGAAATTATTACTTATACTGATTATATGGATAATGATGGGGTGAGAGAGGAACCCATTGCAATTACAGCTGAAGTGCAACGAAAAGGAGACAAGCTTATTGTTGATTATACTAAGACTGATCCTCAAGTAGAAGGAAACATTAATGCTCCTTATGCAGTAACACTCTCGGCAACATATTACATTCTTCGTTGTTTAGTTTCTAGAGACTATGCAACAAACTATGGACTTTATGAAACTTTGGAGGTAAAAACCAAAAAAGGCACCTTAGTAGACCCTGAACCTCCAGCTGGAGTAGCTGCTGGAAATGTAGAAACAAGCCAAAGAATAACAGATGTTATGATTGGATCATTTGCACAATTGTTCCCAGACGAAGTACCTGCTGCGAGTAGTGGAACCATGAATAACATAATTATTGGTGGTGTTAATCCTAAAGGAATACAATTTACTTACTACGAAACTATTGCAGGAGGAATTGGTGCTGGAAAAGATTATACTCCCCCCAATGCAAAGCACAGCCACATGACTAATACTAGGAATACTTCAGTTGAAGTTCTAGAGAGATATTATCCTCTGCGAATTCATGAGTATTCAATAATACCTAATACTGGTGGTTCAGGAAAATGGAAAGGGAGTAACGGTGTTCGTCGTTCAGTTGAGTTGCTAGCGGAAACAGCTATGCTCTCAATACAAAGTGAAAGAAGAGAACATGCACCATTTGGTTTGTTAGGTGGAGAAGCTGGTTCCAAAGGTCGCAATATCTTAAGACAAGATGGTGAATCGATTCATCTTCCTGCTAAAGTAACTAAAGATATTAAGAAAGGAGATATTATAATTATTGAGACTCCAGGTGGAGGAGGATATGACAAAGACTAATACTCTATAAACATTGTTTCTATGAAACCTTCTTTCTAGTACCAGCTCGAGTACCGCTTTTTTTGCCGGAAAAACATATGATTTTCGTATTATCGTTGTATTATCGAAATTTGAATTGCACAGCTTTAAGCTCCTAAATCATTTTCTATTGTACTTTTCTGTTTTTAACATATTTTGTCGGAAATACACTGCATAAAATTTAGATATAACCTATGATTTGTTATTTCATGACTGATGATAACTCAATACTTCTGTTAGATTTTGTAGGTGAAAATAATAATATTGCATTGATAACACTTAATCGTCAAAAAGCTTTGAATGCATTTAATGATAAGCTGCTGGATAAGCTTTCAGTAGTACTCAAATCATTGAAAGGAAATAAAAATCTTAGAGCTGTTATTATTTTTGCAGAAGGTAAAAGCTGGTCAGCAGGAGTTGATTTAAAATGGACTGCTTCTCTTGGATGGAGAGTTATGAAAGCAATAAAGAAAGGTCAAAAAGTTTTTTCCCAAATTGAGAATCATCCTCTTCCTATAATTGCAGCTATTAATGGATATGCTCTTGGTGGAGGGATGGAACTAGCTCTTTCCTGTGACATACGTATAGCAGCTGATACTGCTTTGTTTGGGTTAACCGAAACGACAATAGGTTTGCTTCCAGGTTGGGGAGGTACATATCGTCTTCCAAGGATTGTTGGACTAAGTGTTGCTAAAGATCTTATTCTAACTGGAAGGAAATTCTCAGCTGATGAAGCACTTGAGATTGGATTGATTAGTGAAAAGGTTACTCTAGAAGAATTGAAAGTAAAAGCAATAGAAAAAGCTGAAACGATTTCACAAAATGCTCCAATTGGGTTAAGAGAAGCTAAAAAATCTATCAAAAAAGGTATGAGTACTTCAATAGTAGGAGGATATAGAGCAGAAAGAAAGGGAATATGGACTTGTTTTAGGACTAAAGATATAAGAGAGGGAATCAAAGCTGTATTTGAGAAGAGAAAACCTGAATTCAAAGGTGAATAATCTCTTCAATATACCTCAGGGTTTCACATGACTCAGATAGACGTAACAGCTGCAGAAGAGGAGTATCTAGAAACTTTCTTCTGGTTTTTTGAATATGGTAGTAAGCGTGTAAAAACAAATCAAATTGCAGAAATGATGAATGTTGATCCAGGAACAGTAACTTCTATGCTTAAGAAATTATCTGGCAAAAGTTTGATTAAATATAAACCATATTATGGTGCTGAGTTAACTTCTAAGGGAGAGGAAATTGCAAGAAAGGTTGTTAGAAAACATAGATTATCAGAAAGCTTTCTTGAGTGGCTAGGTGTTCCTTGGTCAAAAATACATGAGGAAGCTTGTAAGTGGGAACATGTTTTGACCGATGAAATAGCAGAAATGATTGAGAAAAAAATAAATCCTGAGATAACACCATATGGTGCCCCCATACCTCAAAAGGAAAGAAGTCAAGCTATTACTACAGAAATTAAACCTTTGGCATTGTTTAATCCTGGTGAATTTATAGAGATTGTAGAAATAATCGAAAGAGCGATTGCTAGACACTTTCCAAAAGAATCAACATTACAGGAAGTTTATGTTGAACTAGAAAAGAAAGGATTGAAACCAGGAAAAAGACTAAGAATAGTATCAACTCATGTGAGAGAGGATGTGATTATTGAGAAGTGGTCCTTATCCTACGATTTAGATTTAGTTGTTGAAGACAATTCAAAGGAAACAAAAATCCCTTATTATCTTGTTAATATGATACTTGCGAAAGAAATCTAAGTTTCTTATACAGAGTATATATCTGTACAAACTAATGTAATATAGGATAAATTTATTGAAGAGAATATCTAATAGAGTTAGTGTCTATGCCTAGTGTCTCTCGAAATTCAAAACTTTACTCACTTCTTCTAGTATTAGTTCTTCTTATCCCGAACGGAGTGATTAGTCAGGTAAACATCAACGAGATAATTGGGAACACTAGTATTCGAGGTAATCCTATAATTATCTCAGATGGTGATTACTTTGACGCATACAACCTTTTTGTTATAGAGAGAAGGGAGATGATAGACTATAATACTATAGATAAAACTCTATATCTAACCGATATGAAGGGTAACATCATTATAGAGGAAGATATAGGGTTTGATGGATTCATGGGTGTTGAATTTATTAATTCAACAACTATTCTGTGCGGGAATGATTTTGGAGCATATCTGTGGAATATAGAAACTGATGTGATTGAGCAGTTTAATTTCAGAGGGCATCATGAATTTGAAAGAAATGAAGCTAATGATACCTACTTCACTTTGCAAACTTATATAATAGAAGACCAAGGGACAGAGTATCAATATGATCAAGTTGTAGAATATACTCCTGGTGGTGATTTAATATGGAGTGTGAATATGAGTGACTTTGTTCCTTTTAACCAATGGTGTCCGTTTGGAGATTTAGAAACCGGGGGAGTTGCAGATGTTACTCATGCCAATTCCATATCTTATGATCAAAGTAAAGATGTTCTTTATGTTAATTGTAGAAGTACTAACACATTCTATAAAATAGACCACAAAACAGGTGATTTACTCTGGTCTTTAGGAGAATATGGTGATTTTACTTTGAGAGATATTTATGGCGATGTAAAAGATGCTCTCTTCTATCACAGTCATGCTCTTGATATTATTTCAGAGAACTCTTTCATTTGTTTTGATAATGACGAACATAATCAAACCAATAATCTAAACCATCGTTCTCGTATTATTGAAATTACTATTAATGAGAACACAATGACTGCAAACACAACATATGAGTTCTCAGCACCAAAAACCTATCACTCTGCTTGGTGGGGTGATGCAGATTCTTTACCAAACGGAAATAAAATTGGAACTTTTGGAACCCATGGTCACGAAGGAAATACTGCTATAGGTGCAAGACTAGTTGAAGTAAATGACAAATCTGAAATCGTTTGGGAGATGTATTTTCCCAAAGAGGGAGTTGTTGCTGCTGGAATTTACAGAATGAAGAGGGTATCGTTTTCACCAATAATTCAAGTAGATTCACTTTATTGGATAAAATCAAGTGAAAAAGCTATTGTAAATTGGGAAGCCTTCTACAACTTTAGGAATAAGTATGCAATGAATGGAAGTTATGAAATTTATTTTGAGGAGGAATTTGTTGAAGAAGGTGAGATTGAATTCAAGAAGTTCTGGCAACCTACACAACTAAATTTAGATTTAGGCTATCTGGAAGATGGTAATTACAACCTAACTATTACTATTAAGGATGAGAGTGGGCACGAAAATATTAAACAAATCAATCTGCAAGTATCTGAAGAACCTCCAAAAACCTCTAGTAAAACAAGCATTAATTTTTCAATTTTCATGATGTCAGTTCTTATAATGACTGTAATTCTTCTAAGAAGAAAAAGATTGTAAAAGAGTTAAATTAGCCTTCTAGATTTATTTCCAGATTTAGGAATCTTTTTTCTTCTTTCTCCTTCTGCTAAGAAGAATATCACTTACTATTAAAGAAATCACTACTATTGGAATTGCTATAGCTTGAGTGATTAGCATTTTAGTAGAATATAGATCAGATTCGTTGTAATAAGCTGAAAATACTATGAAATAAGTGCATGCTGCAAAACCTAAAATCAATACAATTCGTATTGGTATTGTAATATTAAACTCAGCATTACTGTCTTTCTTCTTCTTTCTCATAAGACCTATAGCTATGCCCATTGATAATAAAAAACCAAATCCTGCTGCTGAAAAACTTGCGTAGAGCAAAGGAACGATTTGAAATATTAAGGAAAATATGAGCGTAACAACTCCTCCAAACATTATTCCTAGAGCAGAATACATGTATAATTTATATTTTTCAGGAGTACCAACTAATATGGGCATTAATTTCTTTAATTTCGAATAGAATATATATAATTTGGGATAATCTTTTCAGATAATAGAGTAAAAAAGAGGAAATACTTAGTTTTCACCAAGTTTCCAGAGAATTCGTTT
>MEHH01000094.1 GCA_001940755.1 Candidatus Heimdallarchaeota archaeon AB_125 | reverse complement strand
GCGCTTGATGTTTTCAACATACTCTGCCGGCAGGAACGGATTGTCATCGAGTTCGAAATGCCAGCTCTTGATCCATAACTGCTCATTACTTAACAGCTCACCCGATTTATCAACATAGTTGATCTTAATCGGATGCTCGGGATAATCGGGGTTTGTGTCCCAGAATATTCTTGCATCTTCACCGCTGCACCGGTTGAACGCCTCGGTTATCGTATTCGGATGTTGAAGCGTTACCTCATTGCCATACCAACCGTGAGCAGTCATTCCTGTCATTGTCTTGTAGCTGTGTGCTTTGTCAGCCCCAAAGCAATGTACAGTATTGCCAGATAACGTAAATGAACCATCAGAGCTTATTTTGGTATCTTTATCAAACTGCTCCGATAACGGCTCAAGCACATTGCGCTTAATGCTACTCACCGTGTGGCCGGTAATGATGTAATGATAACCAGCCCCTGTATGCTTGCGTACTTCACTGTAAAAGAGCAGATTATTTAAAAATGTTTTACCAGACCGCACTGCACCCTCAAGAATCGTTATCTTGGGGGTTTCCATGTAATCGTGTTGAATTATTTCCTTCTGCTTTTCGCTTAGCTTCATTTATCTGCTGCTTGAGTATTTCAAGCCACTCGGCATCTTTCTCATTGTATATTTCCATGCTTTGTTTCGGCATACCATCGATATAGTTCCATATGAGCCTGGCAGCCGATTCGCTTCCCCTCATGGCAAGACTGAATACCTTTGCAACCAATACTTCTTTTCGTGTGATTTCCTTATCTGTTCCCGGAACCTTATACTTGCTATCAAGATATTCTCTTGCTATATCAGTGAGTGTTTGATCCTTCTTGGGTCGTCCATTTCTGTTGATGTTTGGGTCACCCTTGGTAAATGGCATTGTTTTCCCATTGTTTTACAATATCAGGGTATCGGTACCCAATCATACAATTCTGGATCTTTCATGCTTTACCCCTTAAATCGGTGTGGTTGTTGGTTCTTTCCCCATGAGTTCATCCCATAATTGCATACTATTTTCAGACAATGTAAACTCTATAGATGTTTCTACCACTTCAACATCTGGTGGGACACCATCAAGAAAGACGAACTTGTACTGATAAACGACTACAAGCTGTACACCCAGGGCGGGCGCGCTCGTCATCAAGGCGAGCAGATTGAAGACTGCGACGAGGCTGTTGTACGTGACTGGAGCGGCAGGGCTGTCAAGGCGATCAAAGGCGGAAAGATCCTCCTCGCCGGTTGCCCCCTGTTGGAGAAAGGAAATTTGTTAAGGCTCGAATATATTCTAAATCTGATAGTTCACCAAACCATGATCCTTTTCCTAGAAAAATATCGGGTGCATCACCTGTTTGAGCAACGCTGATGAATTTATCCAACCAACCTGAAGAAGGTTGTTCAATGAGATTAATATTGATGTTTGGATGATCTAATTCATATTGATCTATTGCTGCTTCTATAACCTGAAAACCTTCATATGTATACCAAAGATCAATTTCAATATCCTTCTGAGGTCCCTGATAGAAGCTAAAATAAAAAGCTGGAATTATTACTCCAAGTACTGCGATTGAAACAACTGCGATTTTTATATACTTGGAGACCATATGACTAATCCCTTTATACACTTTGGAGTTAGATTTGAATTTATATGAAGGAATATAAAGTTTCTATTCAATCTTGTTGTCTGATGCTAACTTCAAAAATATTGTTCAGCAAGAAAATTTATATCATTCATCAAAGAAGAATTTATCATGGGTTTGAAGATTAGTGCCTTATCTGTAGGAATAATCTCAGCTTTGGTTCTTACTGGAGCTGGTTTAGGAGTATATTTCGGAGTCTTCTACGAGAAATCAACCAATGGAGACACAACCATAGTATTAACACTCCAAGGTTCTTCAACAAAGAACTATACATTAACTGATATTAAAGAATTTAACAACATAACAGGCAATGCAGGTTATAGGAAATCAACTGGAACGCTAGTAGGTCCCAATTTATACAGAGGAGTAGAGTTGTCAACTCTTTTGGATGATGTTGGAGGAATAGATCCTGGAGAAGAACTTGAAGTAGTAGCAAGCGATGACTATAAAGTGGTTTTTACATATGAAATGTTGCAAGGACATTTCCCTGCGTATGATAACGTAACTGGTGATTATCTTGGTATTGGTAATTTTAGTACAATCTTAGCTTATGAAATGGACGGAGATAATTTATCCCCTGGAGATGGTATACTGAGAATAATTGCTTTACCCACAGGAGGAGACGATTATTATTCTGATGGCTCTCTTTGGGTGAAAAATATAGTGAGATTAAATACTATTCCTTCTACCTCTTGGATAGTCTATCTGTATGGAATAACTGATGATAGTGTCAATAAAAATACGTTTGAAGCATTTATGCATCTCAATGGAGGAGAAAACAGACTTGTATATCAGGTTCAAGAGGGAGAGAGATTAAACACATACGAAGGTTTAGCACTTTGGAGATTAATAGCAATCATAGATGGAGGATCAACAGATACATTCAACGATACTTTAGCTGCAACGGGATACAACATAATTCTCAAAAATTCATTAGCTGAAACAGTATATCTAGATATAGCTGATGTTGCTAGAAATGACAGTTATATTCTTGCTGCTGAAAAAAATTCTGTTTTTCTAAGTGGAAGTGATGCACCTCTCAGATTAGTAGGTTCTGGTATATCAACTTTGGATATGCTTGGAGGAATAATAGAAATATGGTTGGATTTTTAGAAAACCAAAACCTTCTATTATTCTCGCATCAAATCTAAAAATGGATTTTGTGATACATCCTTATTGTTAAATATAGCACTTTTTATATCCAAAAATAATAAAAAAAACAGAGTGGAAAAAGATTGACTGAAGATAACTCTAGCCTTCTTACTGGAGAGTTTTTTGATCCCATTATGGTAAAATATAGTAAAAAGAGTCATTTCAAGTGGGTTTTCAGTCATGTATTAGCACATAAAGGAATGATAACTCTCTTCTTTTTATTTGCCACATTTACTGCAGTAATAGGTGCTGCAACCCCCGTTATATTAGGGAAACTGATCAATGAAATTTTATCTCCTTCTGGTATTTGGGATAAGATTACTTATTTTGCTTTTATCTTATTGATTTTAACTATAATCAGTGGTTTAGCTAGTTTTGCTTCTGGATTGATTATAGAAGTAACTTCTCAAAAAGTAGAACGAGACATTAGAAATGAGTATTATGCATCAATGTTATCAAAATCAATGACTTTCCATGATGAGGTTAAAGCAGGGGATGTTATGGCAAGAGCTACATTTGATACTCGTATGGTTAACTTTTTTGTGAACCCAGTTATTCATCTAGCCTACTCTGCTATATTTGGAGTACTCTTTGCAATAGGAACTATGTTTTTTATAACTCCATATTGGAATAGTCTTCCAGTTCTAATAATAATTCCAGTAGCAATTTCCTTTCCAATCTTCTTCTTCGCTAGAAGATTCTATAAATCAGTTGGACCAATTTCAGTGCAAATTC
This sequence comes from Candidatus Heimdallarchaeota archaeon AB_125, assembly GCA_001940755.1. Lineage (GTDB taxonomy): Archaea > Asgardarchaeota > Heimdallarchaeia > Heimdallarchaeales > Heimdallarchaeaceae > UBA460. The sequence goes on along the minus strand of MEHH01000094.1, from coordinate 5,232 downwards.
AAGCATCATATTCAAGTCTTTCAGCCTATCTTCAAGAGAAATTACTAGGAATAAGTGTTATCAAAACTTTTGCTCGTGAACCTTTTGAGAGAGTGTCGTTTAGAGAAAGAAACGATAAACTTTCTGAAGAAATTATCACAAGAGGAAAGATAAGATCAAAATACTATCCTGTACTTTTTGTTGGATTAGGAGTTGGTCTTTCTATTCTATGGGGAAGTTTACTTATAAGTTGGGGAATTGGGAACCCTGTTACTTCAGTTTTATGGACTCAAGAAACATTATTACTAGGAGGAGTTACTGTATCAGGATTCGGTATTGGAGAGCTGATTACATACTCTCTACTGGCTGGAAATCTGTTCTTTCCTGTATGGGTATTATCTTGGATGTTAGTTCTAACACAAATGGGATTTGCAGGAGCTGATAGAATAGTTGACATTCTCACCAAAGAAACAATTATACCCGCACCAGAAAAACCAATTGAAAAAGATCAACTTAAAGGAAATATAGAATTTAAGAATGTAACATTTGCATATGAGGGAGAAACTAAAGTCTTGAAAGATGTTTCGTTTGCAGTTCCTGCAGGTAGTAGAATAGCAATTGTAGGTCCCGCAGGTTGTGGTAAAACAACGTTAATGAAATTACTTACTAGACTGTATGATGTTGGGTCAGGAAGTGTCATCATAGATGGCGTAGATGTACGTGAATTATCTCTAGATACCATTAGACAAAATATTGGTGTAATTGACCAAGATATTGTATTGTTCTCTGCAACAATAAAAGAAAATATCTCATATGGGAAACCAAATGCAACTGAAGAGGAAATATTCCAAGCAGCAAAGATAGCACAAGCCGAAGAGTTTATAGAGAAATTTGACCAAGGATATTCAACAATTGTCGGAGAGAGAGGTACTACTCTTTCTGGTGGTCAGAAACAAAGAATTGCAATTGCAAGAATGCTTTTAGCTGATCCTAAAATTCTAGTTTTTGATGATGCTAGCTCAGCAGTAGATTCTGAAACAGAAGATAAAATAAATACAGCAATTAACAGGGTTTTGAAGGACAGAACTAGTTTCATAATTACACACAGATTATCTACAATTAGGCATTCAGACATTATTATTGTTTTAAAGCAAGGAGAAGTCAAAGCAATAGGATCACATGATCAACTATTGAAAGAATCTGTTGATTACTGGAGAGTTTTTGCACGATTCTCTGAAATAAGAAAGATGATGCCAGAACAGATGAAATCAGAACTATTTACAGGTGAATGAAAAGATGGGATTTATTCAAGAACTACCGGATGACAAATACGATAGAAAATATGGTGACATCTATCTTTTCAAGCGATTATTTGGGTATATTGCAAAGCATGATAAGAAGAAATTCATCACTATTTTAGTGTGGATGATAATCCAAACAGGTGCTAATATTGGTATTCCCTTCTTCATTAAATTCGTGATTGAGGGAGTGCAGGACGGGAACTTTAGTTTTCTATTTTACTTTGAAACAGTATCTATAATAATCCTCTATGGTTTGTTCTGGTTTGCACAATACAGAGCATTGTTCCATACCTCAATATTAACTGGAGAAATGCTTAGAAGGATTAGAAAAGATAGTTTTGAAACCTTACTTCGCAATGATATGAATTTCTATGATGAGAATAAAAGTGGAAAACTAGTTAGCAGAGTTACAAGTGATTCAGACACAATTTCCCAAATGGCTCAAATAACGACTTCTTTTATGATCAACATTCTAATTATGGTTGTTGTAATCATCATCCTATTTTTCACAGATGTTAGATTAGCTGGAATAACACTAGCTGTTGTACCAATCCTTTTCGGATTGGGAATAGGAATAAGATTGTTTTCAAGAAGAACATCAAAGAATTGGAGAAAAACTATTGCTATATTAAATGCAAATGTTGCTGAATCAATATCAGGTATTGAAGTTACAAAAAGCTTTAACCAAGAAAAAGAAGCATTTTCCAGATTTAAAGAAATTAACATGAGAAACTATCGAGCTGCATACACACGAGCTTGGGGAATGAGTATCTTCTTTCCAATAATAGAAACTTTGTTTGGTGTTGGTACATTTCTAGTACTTTACTTCGGAGGAAAAATAACTTTCCAAATAGGAGATTTAACCGTAGCAACACTCTATTTCTTCATATTGATGTTAAACAGATTCTTCATGCCATTGTTGGAAATTACACGATTCTTCAATCAGTTTGAAGCAGGACTTGCAGCTGTTGAAAGAATATTCAGCTTAATGGATAGTAAACCAAAAGTTGTTGAAGATCCAAATCCAACTGCTGTTCCTGAATTAACTGGTCACATCAACTTTAAGGATATGACTTTCTATTACAAAGAATCAGAACCACTCTACAAAAAATTTGCACTAGCTATTCCATCAGCTGAAACTGTTGCAGTAGTTGGAAGAACAGGAGCAGGAAAGAGTACTCTAGTCTCGTTGATAGCTCGATTTTATGATGTTGTAGATGGAGCAATTGAAGTTGATGGAATTGATATTAGAAAGTATGTAATGCAAGATTATCGTGATCAAATAGGTATCGTTTTGCAGGATAATATCCTATTTAGTGGATCTATAGAAGAAAATATTCGCTATGGAAAATTAGATGCTACTAGAGAGGAAATTGAAGAAGCTGCAAAGAGTGTTTATGCTTGGGAATTCATACAGAGTTTACCTAAAGGAATGGATACAGAAGTTGGAGAAAAAGGTACTAAGCTGTCAGCAGGTCAAAAACAACTAGTAGCCTTTGCTAGGGCGTTGTTGTCAGATCCTAGAATACTGATACTAGACGAAGCTACAGCAGCTATTGATGCTTATACTGAAAGTCTTATCCAAGAAGCGCTGAAAGTTCTGCTGAAAAATAGAACTGCTATCATTATTGCTCATCGTTTAACAACTGTAGAAAACGCAGATAGAATAGTAGTCATTGATGATGCAGAAATAGTAGAAGAAGGAAGTCACCAACAGCTGATGGATAAGAAAGGTAAGTACTGGCAACTATATGATATGTATTTCAGGCATCAGTCTTTAGAATACGTAGAACAAGCTGCAGAGCTGGTTTAATTTTCTAAAGAAAGTTCACAACTCATAACATCATTCAAACTAATTATAATATTTTTATAATCTTTTAATTCAAGAAATTCTGGGATAATTCTTTCTAAAGTAGGAAGAGTAAATGATTCATTTGTACTACATTTAATGACAAAATCCATTAACAAATTCCTGTAAGGAGTAGGATCTGTATAAGTATCTAATAAGAATCCAATTGATACTATAGTATCCCTGGGATCTAAGTTTTCATCGATTGGAGGAGTACTTGTTAAATATCCTGCGACTTGATAACCATTGAAAACAATAGATGCAAAATCTCCTTCTGTACTTCCCATCGGCATGCATATTAGAGAGAGTTCTTCTATTTCATCCTTAGATAAAGTATCTTCTGGGTATAGAACAATAACTTCAGGTCCTGTTTTAGGTATGATGGCTGCAAGGAAGACTGCACGCATAAGACACATACTATTATAATGATTAATAAGTTTTTAAGCTCCAACAATTTCAGACTTTGAATAACTTCTTTGCATTCTCCCAATATAGTTTCTTTAGAATGTTTTGAGGTAAGTCTAAGCCATTTATCTTAGTATTATTATCATTTTCAGGATCGGGAATAGGTAGTGGTAAATCCTTTACATTTGTCTCAAATAAAGCTTGATAACTTAGAAAACGATTGATATAGTACCCAGGAATAGGTTCTCTATCTCCTCTTCCAGCTACGAAATCAGTACCAAACATAATTCGATTTTGATGTTTATCAAAGAAATCTAAAACTTCCTCTCTTTTGTATCCAAACTCTCTTACCATCCACTTTGCTGAACCTGTGTCAATATAGAGATTAGGATACTTATCTAACCACAAATCTAATTGTTTGAGATTTTCAGGTTGACTGGCCATATGAGCGCCAATAATTGTTATATTAGGATACCATTCTAGAATGTTTTTGAGAGCATTAACATGTTCTTCTTTTATACCAAATTTGCTTGCTGGTTGGTAATTTTTCTCATACAGTAAATCTGGATCACTAATGTGAAGTAGTAAAGTAAATTTTAGATCATCTAATCTCTGAAAAAGTGGTTCAAGCTTTGGATCATTTAAATGAACATCTTGAGTTCGGAATTTTACATTCAAATCCTCTTGGCTAAAGTAGTTAACCCACCTAGGTGAGAACCAGAGTTTTCCAATATCGAAACCATCCGCATATGCTTTTTCCAAAAAGTCCATTGATCCCTTAAGATCTCCTTGTAGAGCTTCCCTGATGGATAGAAAAATGGAGTAAACGAATAGATCAGGATATTCTTTAGCAATTGAATCTCTCCCTTCTTTATCTCGAACAATGCCAAAGATTTTCTTGACATTGAATTCTTCTTCATATTTAACCATAATTTTGACGTCTTCAAGTTTACCAAGATGAGTATGGGCATCAAATACAGGACCAGTATATTTTCTTTGCATTGTGTTGGAGAAAGGATCCATATTGTTTTCTACGTATTCAGTATCCATTGTAGATGGTCTCCAACAGTAAAAAAACGAGCCTCTTTATGTAAATTGTGATTATACTATAAAAGAGAAAAATAAGAGAAAAGAAATGAATATTACTTCTTTCTTTTTCTAATAATTAAAGAACTAACAAATACAACAGGAACTAAAAGTATGATGTAGGTTAATTTAGTGAATTCGAAAACTCCTGGAGGAATGCTATTCAGAGGATAAGTGTCATTAACTTTCCATGCACCATCTAGAGTGTAATTTCCGCTAACATGGTCATCCCAATAGTTTCCTTCCATATTCCAATGATCATCCCACTTGTTCAGACTATATGTATCATCAAAAGCTTGTACTCCACCAAGATTATTAGATATGAATGCATTATGATGTATCCAACTACCTGTAGATAAATAGGCTAAATGCATTCCGTAACAAATATTATTCTCAAATAGATTGTGTGAGACATTGGCATAATCAAAATTTGAAAACATTAAACCAACAGAGCCGGCATTTGTGAAAGCATTGTATTTAATGTTACCTGCAGCACCTTCAGCAATGAATGCGTTTGTAATTGTGTTTTGATTAAAAGTGCTGTTAAGTACAGTATTATTAGTACTGGAAACTATATGTAGTCCATACCAGTTGTTGCTAGAAGTACAATTC
>MEHH01000093.1 GCA_001940755.1 Candidatus Heimdallarchaeota archaeon AB_125 | reverse complement strand
GTGCTAAAAGAAGAGCTTTACACTGAACTACTGCCTACCGTAAGGGCCTTGGAACGGCAGGAACAGAACACAATACAACCTGACTACCTATATACTTGGAACGGGGCTAAGTTGGCAAATGGGGGTAGAATAGATTCTAAATTAGGCGGTAATTAATGCTTTCAGTTTTAATACCCGCCCGCAACGAGTTTCTTCTACGAAAGACGATAGAAACGACACTCGAAGCGAGTCGGGGAGAGATAGAGGTAATAGCGGTACTTGATGGATATTGGCCTGACCCGAATATCATAGACGATGACAGGGTTACTTTGGTTCATCATACCAAGCCGATAGGCCAGAGGGCTGCCACTAACGAAGCGGCTAGGATAGCCAAGGGAAAATATATACTTAAAACGGATGCTCATTCTACATTCGATGAAGGATTTGATGTTAAATTAGTTAAAGATTGTGTGGATGCTATTATTATAGATACTAAGGATAGTGATTTGGTTCCTATTCTGAGAGAAGAGGGAATTACAGTTTTAGTAGAGGATTTGACATCAGAGAATCAATCTACTCAAAAGTTCTTAGAAACTGTTTTGAAAAGCATAGAGGTATCATTGGATTCTATAGTAATTGAACCTCAAGGCTTGATTGAAGGCTTAGGAGAAAAGCTAGTAAGTTTGTTCAGAGTACGAGAACCTAAACAAGAAAAGGAAGCAAAAGATGAGAGTGTGGTTCAAACGCTAGAAATCTCAGTTAGTGAGGAAGATAAAGAACTAATCGAATCAATTTTCGATGAAGATATACAAATAGATGAACCGAAGGTTGAAACTGAAATTACTGAGATTCAAAAAGAACAAGAAACTCTTACTGATGAGTTTGAGATGGAAGTAATAGATACAGAAGAAGCAATTCAATCAATACCAGCTCCACCTCCAAAAAATGGTGTAACTGGTGGTGAATACTATGTCCCAAAAGCTGATGGTCAATTTGTTTTACCAGGAATAGAACAGATTACTCAATTTGAATTAGAGGAATTGGATTCTTTAGATGTAGATGAACATATTATAACATCATTCATTGAAAGAGCAATGACCAGCAATGCAACTGGAGTAGAAGTTGTTTTTTCGGATTTACTATCATTGCAAAATAATCCTTTATTGATTGATAAGATATACCACACGATTCTTAAGAGATTGATAAAAGTTAGAGAGTTAAGTCCAGAGGAAAAAATTGCTGACATGATTACCTATCTTTCAGCTCATAAACCTGACTATTATCATGAAAAATTAAACGATTTACTTGAGGAAACTCTTAACTCAGAGGATGATAGATTATACAATCAAAATCTAAAAACTGCATCTCTTGTTGTTAGAAGTTCCTTACTAATTGCAGGAGACACAATAGAAAATTTTCTGAAAAAGAACATTAATACTGCAGATATCTATATTGAAGATAGATTAAAACGAATGATTAACACATTTGGATTATCAGATATAGACCTAATGCATCTATTAAGCAGAGTTCTGATAAAAATCTATCAACAAGAGTTAGAAACTGAAAAACCTAAAGAAATAGTTCTTCAGAGGATTGTATCATTTTTAACAATGTTTGATGGACTAAGTGTTTCTATGACTCTAGTTACATTAGGATCCGATAGTTTGATAGAATCCATTTCTAATGCAATAAATGAAATGGTTCTGAATAATTCATTCAAAGGTATAATTACTGACGTTCTAACTGTCTTCAATGAAGGTACATATGAAGATTTGGTTAAAGCATTTCAAGGTCGTAAGTTACCAGAAAACCTCGAATTCGAAATGATGAAAAGAAAATATATCTCGAGCCTTTCAAAAGTTGGTTCTATACCTTTAGATCTATTTGCAGAGAAAGTTGGTTTATCTGTTGATAAAGCTGAAAAAATGATTTATGACATGATATTGAAAGAAGAGATACCTGCTAGAATTGAGCTAGCTAGTGGTAGACTCTATATTGTACAAGATCATGCAGAAGTTGAAATCGTAGCAGACGAAAAACCCGAAACTGTACAAGAAATATCTGAAGAAATAGAAATTCCAGAAAATGAAGTAGAGGTTCCAGATAAACCTGAAAAGGAAGAAACTGTTGAGATACTAGAAGAACAACCTGAACAAATTGAAGTTGAAAAAACTCCAGTAGAAGAATTTGTTTGTGCTCAATGTCAAAGGTCCTTCAAAACAGAAAGAGGACTGAAAATGCACGTAAGTAAGACTCACAAGGAATCATAATTTCAAATGTTGCTTTTTTTTTTAAGATAGATGGTCAGGAAAGTTAGCAAATTCAAAATTAGATGATAGTAGAGATGATAAAAATATAGCTGCTTCTTCAGCATCTAGGGTTATTGAACTTCTAAATAATGTACTAGTTTCATAATGATATCAATAGATTTTAAAGACTTATGTGAGAATTTATTATATGCTTGTTTGTTTGTTCAGATTAGAGGATGTTGGTCCAAACCTAGTTGAAATGGTTCTCGATAAAAATGTTGAATTCGACCAAGATACTATAGATAAGTTTACTTTCTCAGGATCAGTTACATACTCCCTTGTTTTTCAGGGAATGGTAACATTAGAAGATATGTCCTCTGAGCTTTATGGACCTTTTCCATTTGCTTTTTCTTCAGGTTTTGTTCAATATGCTTTTTCTTTTATCGCAGGAGATAAAACAATGAAAGATGAGAGGATGAAGGAAAAAACTCTAGGTCTAATCATCATGCTCGTTCCAGAAATGGTATCCAAAATTGATTCATTCAGAGAAGAATTAGCAAAGGTTCTTTTGTATAAATTTCATAAAGTTTACAAAATTAATCAAGTAAATACAGCATTTCTCAAAGACATCATAAGTTCTTATAATGATATTCTGAAAGACCTTCTTAGCTTCAAGCAAGCAGATTTACTCTCTGAGCAAATTTTAGAGTTTCTTCAAAAGAAAAAGAAACCTTCAAAGGCAAAAGTGAAAACCAAAATAGGTGTTATTTTCCCAAAAGATTTCACTAGTTTTATCAAGAAATATTATGCCTCTCTATTAAGTTCCTTACCCTATAAAGAAACATCATACTCTGAAGACATCATATCTATAAAAACTGAGACACATGAGTTTAACTTTATCAATTACTCAAAAGCAGATGATGAGTATCTGAATAATCAAAGTGCTTTGATTCTACTAGCAGACGTTAGAGGGAGAAAATACAACACTCTATTTGAAATAGTGAAAGATCTTAAATCAAGACCGAAAATAGCTATAATTGTTTCTCTTCCTGAAAATATTGAGAAAGCGAGTACAGAATATGCTAAATTCTTTACAGGACTTCAGAGATATATTGGAGATTTGCCTTTCTTCTCTGCGAGTTTCAATACAAATTATGAGTTTAAAACAAAAATGTTAGAAGCTCTATTTTGGACATTATCACCAGATTAGAGCTTTCAGATTTCTACTTTTTTAACCGATTTTTGTTTGATAACTTCCTCTTTAATATCTACACTTAAACCAGGTGCCTTTTGAGGTACTGAAAGTGTTCCATCAGCATTTAACTCAAAAATAGGATCTATGATATAATCAGTATAGTATCTAGCACTTTCACTTATATCATTTGGTAGTGAGAAAGTACTTAGACTAGATACAGCCACGTTCTTTGCTCTTCCTATACCTGTTTCTAGCATACCTCCACACCATAATGGGATTTTAGTCTCCAATGCTAGTTCATGTATTTTGAGTGTTTCAGAGATACCTCCAACACGAGCTGGTTTTACATTAATAATTCTAGTAGCATCTAGTTCTATTGCAACTCGGGCATCATCAACACTCTTAATTGATTCATCTAAACATATTGGAGTCGAAATCTCTTTTTGCAGTTTAGCATGGTCAATTATATCGTAGTATTGAAGCGGTTGTTCTATCATCATCAAATCAAAACGATCCATTTTAACAAAGATATCTTTATCTTTTATTCTATAAGCTGAATTTGCATCTACCATTAGTTTGATTTCTGGAAAATAATCCCTTACTTGTTCAAGTACGTTATTATCCATTCCAGGTTCAATTTTCAGTTTTATTCTCTGGTATTTTCTATCAAGAGCATTTTCAATTTTCTTAACAAGGGTTGCAGTGTCATCTTGAATCCCTAAAGAAATGCCAGAAGGAATTTTACTTTTTTCTCCTCCAATAAGCTCATAAATTGACTTACCGTTTATTTTTCCAAATAAATCCCATATTGCATCTTCTACAAAGGCTTTAGTCATCTGATTTCCACGAATAGGTTTTACTAATTCTGTGAAGTCTGTAGGATGATCTAAATCTGTCTTTTTAAGCCAAGGACCAATAAAATTCGAAATTAAATACTCGCTTGAATTTATTGTCTCTCCTGAATACCAAGGTCCTTCTCGAGCAACACATTCTCCCCATCCTATTTTGTTTCCCATCTTTAGACGAATAAGTAAGATTGAAGCATCTTGTTCAATACCAAAACTTGTTCGAAATGGATGACGTAATCGCATCTTAACTAAAAATAGATTAACACTTTCGATTTTCATTGTTCCAAACCGACTCATAAATCCCTCTATTTAGAGGTTTCTCTTATATTTGGACAAGATACTGATTAATCATTGTTCTTCAAGGATATGAAAACATCGCAAAGAATTCTTCTCTTTCCTCAAAACGAAGTCAATTAATTTGTATCCCTTCTTAAAATATTCAATAAATACTGTTCTGGATTTGATACGCCAGTCAATTGCAAGTGCTTTATTGTTTGCCATGTAATCTGCAATATTACTAGGTATTTCTAATGCCAGTACTGATTTGCTTCTTTCAAGTTTAACATCAACTATATGAATGAAATTCTCTTTTTTCTCTGTTATCAAGACTTGATTATCATCATTATCAATTACACTAGTGAAATCTCTCTGTTTCTGTTGAAGATAACTGTTTACATGATCTGAATCTAGATACCAATTGCAGTACAAACGATCAGTTTCCATGCCAACATTAAGTGCATCTTTCATTTCACCCCAATATTTGATATTATATGAGATACAGGTAGCTCCAAGTTTATGAATATTCAAATAACCATTTTTTGATTGTAAGGGATCAAAAGTCCAGTTAACAAGACTATAACCTTGTTTAATAGCCCATTTTCGTTGCTCTAGTTTAAGTTGAAATCCTATCCCTAGGTTTTGAAATTTCTTTCTAACAGCATTGTGATGAGAATAAACAAAAACACCAAAAGGATCCTTATTTCCTATCCAACCCCAGACATAACCAATTAATTCTTCCTCTAAATAAGCTCCTATTACTACTCCCCCACTTTTTCGTGTTGCGTATATTAATCTCTTAGGAACTAGCTCAACATCCGGCACATTCCATACATCACGTTGAATATTTTCTAAGATAAAATATTCAGAAAAATCGCTAAGTTCTCTATACTGAATTTCTTTTGTCATTTTCATGACCTATTTTTTATCAAAAGATAATGATTGCACGGTAGGATTAGAAAGTGCTTCAAACAATATCACAGCAAAAGCATTACCAAGATTGTTTGGAGTAAATCTTTCTCCTTTTGTTAATCTTCGAATCTTAAACTGTAACTGTTGAATCATTGTCTCTTTATTTTCTTCAATATAATTGTGAGGATCTGTTACGAATTTTGCATATTGACGAATATCTATAATTGGAATAGCCATCTGAGGGTACTCTTCAAATATACTAAACCACGTATCGAGTAAATATTGCATATATCTCTGTTGATCTGCAATATCTTGAACTCCAAATTCTTCTATTGCCATTCTTTTCAAAGCCATCTCAATATTTTTCCCAAGATTGAGACGTTTTGTTTCAGTTAAATCTCTCTGAAGTTTCAATGTTTCAAATAGTATTTGTTCAATAGCTGCTAATATCTGTTCAATTCTTCCTTGATCTATTTTACTTTGATCAAGTTTTTGGTATTCTTTTTTCACAATTGAATATTTTTCTTCAAGTTCTACTTGTCTTCTCTTAATCATGTTTTTGAAGGTGTTCTGAATTTCTTCATAGTATGGTTGAATTAAAGTAATATGTATCAAGTCAAAAAGAAACTCTTCCTTATCACTTAGGGGATAGTGTGAAGTAATGTTTTGATAAATTCTTCCTGCAGATTTTGGGATTTTATCAAAGTTCTCTTCTTGTATTATTTTTTCTAAAGCATGTGCAAAAATTGCTGCTATAAAGCGTAAATCTATGGAAAACTCGCCAACTTCAAAGTGAAGATAGGCTTCAGTTAAAGCTTCAACAAAGTTTCGTAAAATGAGAATTGATTGGATGATATTATCTTCAATGTTTAAACTGCTTAATTCAATAAAGTGGTGTGTAATGTGCTTCGAAGAATTCATTACTGCTTTAATACAATTCACAAAAGATGCTAGTAAGCCTATGAATTCATCATCTGTACAACTCATTTTCTTGTCAGTTGCTTCAAGTAGAGCAGAAATATCTTCAGCGTAAGATAAGGGTTTGTATTTTTTAATTAAATCATCTGTTATTATTATCCCATAAATTGCTAGAGCCATATCTTTTTTCTGAGGAGATAAGAACCCTATTTCAGTCTTCAATTCTTTCCTCAATTCGTTTAGAAAAGTAGGTTGAGTTAAAATGAAATGACGCATTTTTGATTCTAAATTGGAATAATGTGTCCTGAAATCATTCACTATTTCGACTATATCCTTTGGGGTATAGCTTAGCTCTTCTGTGTTGAAAATTTCTCCAGTCATTTATTCCATTCCTCCAAAAATAGAAAAGATTCTCTCCAAAGAATCTAAGTTTTCTAGTTCTCTAGTTTTAGTAAAAGGTGTAACTTTCCAATCTCTTAATTCTGTTCTTCTAATTACTTCCTCAGGTGTAAAATCTTCTGAAATATTATTCTTTACGTCTCTTAAGATCATTGGGAGTGATACTGCAGATACTAAATCTGAGGATTTATATCTAGTATCAGTTATGCAAGCAAAAATTACTAGTTCATGTTTAGATTTGAAAGCATATTCGAAGAAAATTCGTACCTCATCATTTGTGTCCTTAATCCTGTAATGAGCAGTTAAAGGGATAGAAATTTTTTTGTCAAACTGTAGTTCAGAAATCTGATTTAAGAGAAGCACAAGTCTCATAGGAATGAATGAGTTTTGGATCAATTCAAGAATCCTTTGCGGAGACACTTCTTCTTTAGAAACTGCGATATCTGAAAGATTCTCTGGATAGATAAACGATACATTTTCTACTCTTGTTACTGGTGGAGCCAATACAATTTCACCTCCACATTCACAACTTATAACATCTACTTCCAAACCTTACGAATAGATTTTTCCACAGTTCCCATTGCAAACCTCTAAATTATCTATTATTGATGCTTTCATTAACAAAGCTGATGTAATTACAGGAGTAATTGTGGATTGTTCGATTCCTCCTCGAAGACTAACTTCTTGACAAATTTGCCAGTGATAGAATTTACCTAGCATTTCAAGATTCTGTTCTAGAACGTCTAAAGGACTATCTTGAGAACGAAATCCCTCTTTTATTTGATAATCTACTCTTCTAAAAACTCCTTGTAAAGCTTTTAGAATTTGTTTGATTTCTGGTGAAGCTTTTGATAGATTGATATCATTGAAATTGGATAAAAACATGTTAAAAAAGAACATGGTGTCTTTGCTTTTGAATAGGGTTATACCAGTTCCTGAATTTTCCAGGTCATCAAGTGGAATAGAAGAGAGCTTCAAAGCTTCAAGGATGATATCTTTCTCATCGAAGATATTAGATATATTGACATTTTTGAAAAGTTGATTAAGTTGTCTCCTCAAATTAACTGATGTCTTAGCTTCTTCGTTTTCTAAAACTTGAAAGAAGTGAATCGGGTGTCCAAGCTCTTCGTCTAAATATTCACATCCAAGAATATTGTAAATATCTTTTATTTCTTCCATACAGAATTCACCTTGATTTTATCCAGAAATCCAAACTTACTGAGATTTCCTAATCAAATAGAGTATATGTAACTACATTTGAAGAGTTTTTCAACTTTTATATAATTTCTCGTGATTCATTTGATAATTACTTCAAAAAACTCTAAAAATTGTCATTGTTCTCAATAGCTATTGTTACAATTTTCTTAAAAGCTGTAAATAGATTAACTTTCGCTTTAGCAGAAACCTCAAAATATGCTGTGTTTAATTTTTCTGCATATCCTTCAGCTTCCTCCTTTGTAACCTCTCTAGATTCCTCTAAATCTAATTTGTTTCCAATAACAATGACTGGTATATCCCCCACAGTTTGAACTAATAAGTCGTGCCAAAAATCTAATCTCTCAAAGCTTTTCTTTTTAGTTATATCAAATACAAGAGCGGCAACAACTGATCCCATGAAATATGTAGGGAGAACAGGTAGGAATTTTTCTTGAGAACCAGAATCTCCTATAATTAGCCTAATATCTTTACCTTCAACCATTATATTCCAAATTAGAAAATTAGCACCTAATGTAGGTTGATGAGAAATCGGAAAAGAATCTTGAGCTTGCCTTAGAGCAATTGATGTTTTTCCAACCCCAGGTTCTCCACAAAGAGAAACTTTGTAACTAATATCAGTCATTGTTTCCATACTTCTCTTTTTTATGCTTTAAAGCATTATTATAATCCTAAAGTGGTAAAGAAAATAATTTAAACAATTACCCTAATCAAATGATGACCGAGAATGTCTGAAAGAGAACAATGTGGAGACTATGAAATCTATCAAGATAACGAAAATTGGTG
>MEHH01000092.1 GCA_001940755.1 Candidatus Heimdallarchaeota archaeon AB_125 | reverse complement strand
GCTGTTAACACTTTTATGTAGCCGTTTCTAATATCAGGAACATCAATGGGAGAATCAAGATCTAGTTCAAGCTGATCAATTGTTTCTAGCTTCTGTTCAGAAGAAAGAATCACAAATTTGAAGCTTTTTGCATTAGTCAAAACTCTTGAACTTATTTGTTGATTACCACGTCCAAGAAGAAAACCTTGACCACCTATTGGAGTAAGAACGATCGTAATATCTTTATTCTTTGTAAGTTCAAACAGCTGTTGTTCATTGACATCTCTGTTTACTATTTTGCCTGTTTCAAAGAAATCTATACCTAACAGTGTCTTTTCAATATTCATTGCTTTAAACACGTGATAGACTGTACTTCCAGTTCCTAAAACAACGATATTATCATTGATAGCATATTCTTCCTTTAGCTCCAGTGCCATTGTTTCATAAGTCTCCACAGATGTGATTGAAGATGAAATCTTTCCTCCTTGTATTAAACCTGTTTTCTGGGGAACCATTAGATGTCCGTAAAGACTTGCTTGAACTTTGTTTTCTCTGAACAATGCTTCATTTACATCCATGACATCTTCTGCAGCAGTAACTAATTCGTCAGCTACTAAATCATCCATAATCTCCCCCAAATCTTGAGGATGATAAAGAAAACATCCGCTGAACATTTTCACACCAGAAGGGATTCCTAATGTTGGGATCTTATCTGCAATAATTGAAGCTACATCCCTAGCTGTTCCATCTCCTCCTACAAAGAGTATTAAATCAACTTCTTTTTCTAGAAAAATCTTGCAAGCTTCCTGTGTATCTTGAGCAGCAGTTCTCCCTTCAGAAGGAGTGTAAACTAGATTTTTCTCAAAGGAAAATTCTTCCAGTATCTTTGCACCCATTGGATTATCACAGTAATAGAAAGTTAACGGTAAAGAAGGAGATAATGAGGTTAGTGCTTTTTTCACTCTTTCAAAAGAATACTGTTCTCCACTTTCGAAATAGTCCCAAGCTTCTTCAATTAGATCAGTACCTTTCCACCCTTTTTTACCACCTAATCCAGCAATTGGATTTACTAGAAAGCCTACTTTAAATGACACAAGCTTGTTTAAAACAAAGATTAGATTAAGTTTTTCATCTGACATGAAAAGAATATAAAGAGAAATTCATTTGTTCTCTTTACTGGTTTTTATCCTCCAAAGCCCTAGAAATTGGAAGGTAGTCGCAATAATTGAAGATGCAAGCTGCAACCAGAAAACAATATGTTTGTAAGGAATATTGAAAAC
This sequence comes from Candidatus Heimdallarchaeota archaeon AB_125, assembly GCA_001940755.1. Taxonomy (GTDB): domain Archaea; phylum Asgardarchaeota; class Heimdallarchaeia; order Heimdallarchaeales; family Heimdallarchaeaceae; genus UBA460. The sequence continues at coordinate 7,595 of MEHH01000092.1, read as the reverse complement.
ATAGAGAACAAGATCAGGAGACATTGTAGCAAAGACAGTATCGGTTAGAAAAGGTTCAGGTATTTGAAAAATTAGCTTACTTACATAAGGTGCTAAAAATAGGATTACTATCAGTACTAAAAGTATGGCAATGGACGGGAAGATAAAGGTGTATAACATTTTTAGTTTTTTAAAGGTTAAATAAACAAGATTTCCAAAAAATAATAAACTACCTAAAATGAAGATTATACCCATAAATAACATCAAAGTTATTGTTGGTTGAAGATCATGCCCATACCCCAAACTAGCTACTTTTAGGGAGTTTAATTGAGAATATAGTTTGAAGAAATTCACTATATCCATTGCAAAAAGGAATGAAGATAATAACCAAAACACTGCAGAGGTAATTCCAAAGATGTTTTCTGAATAGAGACTATAGTCATATCTCATTCTTTTGTTTCTCCAGATTTAGCTTGTGGCGATTTCTTAACTGGGAAGTATAGATTCAGTACTTTGCCAATTCTTAATTTCTTACCAAGCTTCTTCTCAAGTAGCTTCACGTGAATTTGATAAGTTATGAACAATCCAGCAATTATTATGAAATATGCTAAAAACGAAAAGTATGGATTCATCGCAAGAGTATGAGGATCTGCGTCTAAGAAGAACATTGGATAACCAAACATAGAAACTAACCAGATTAATCCCCACATACTGAAATTCAAGAACCATGCTCCAGCTGTCCATTCTCCTATAATTGCAGTAAAGAGAAAAGCTAGTATAAATGCTATTATTAAATAGCCTAAACCATATATTAGCAACAGATGCCGTTTTTTAAATTCAGTCACAAACTAAAGTGAGTTGAGACTGTTTTAAGTTTAACTAATTTACATAAAAGATAATAACGAAAAGAAACTGCTGTAAGAAAGGTATTACATTAACAATAAGTAAAAAACGAGAAAAATGCAAAAAAGTCAAGATATGATATATAAATTTATCCTTTTTTGCTCCATTTTGAGAAAGCTATATAAGTGAGAATAGCCAAGTATTATTACTAGAACACTAGAAACAAGCAAATTCACATTTTGCTTACAGTACAGTGAATACGTATTAGTGATACATAAAAAAACGGCTGAAATCCCGAAAAAATCGGTTTTGGGCCTCCCAAAACTTTATAAGGGTTAGGGTTAGAGAACAGTATCGCTAACAAAATTTCGGCTCTTAGACGAAATCTAAAGAGTAAGACAGCCATTCAAGCTGGCTGAACATCGAAAAAGGTGTATAAAATGAAAAGACGAAAACTTCCACGCGGTGGAGAAGACATAATTAAAGTCTTAGATGTAAGCGGTCCTATGACTCAAAAGCAAATCCTTGGGTCAGTAAGTCAACCTGAAAGGACTGTTCGTTACGGTATTAGAAGGTTGCTTGAGAAAGGAATCCTTAAGAAAATGTCCAATTTATCAGATATGCGTAGTGTATTTTATTACTTGGATCCTGCAATACGTGACAACTTTGAGTTTCTTATTGGAGAAACAGTTGAAGTTAGTCAAACAGCTTAAGTTTATGCTGGAGTTCTAGCTCCGCACAAAAAAGGGAGTGAGTGGGGATTAACCCCTCTTTTTTTCTTCTATCTTCAGTAAGTACCTTTCATCACAAATTATATTAATCTTGTAAACTTTTCTTATTCTAATGACCGATATTTCCCCTCTAGATGAAGTCACAAATTTACAAAGTGTGACTTACTGGATGCTTTCTACAGTAGAAGCTTATCAAGAAGGTTCTATTAATCGCAAACTAGCTTCAGGAATGGCAAAGAGAGTTTTAAGAAAAATAAAACACTACGTTCCAACTAAGTTAGAAAAGGATCACGTTGAGACTATTGAAGATCTTTGCATATCACTAAGCACAATTGACAGAGCTCAAGGGAAATTCGAAAAGTTTTATTTAGATAGTCTCAAAGAAGAATTAGAAAGAGTTGCTAAACTACTAGAAGGTAAAGAAAATGAGTAAAATTCAACCAGATTATAATTACAAAATCCTATTATTGGGATCTGCTGCTGTGGGTAAAACAAGTCTAGTTCAAAGGTTTGTTCATGATAGATTTGATAGTTCCTATTTAATGACTATAGGAATGGAACCCTCAGAGAAGCACGTAGACTTAGAGGATGGCACTAGGGTTGCTCTTTCCATTTGGGATTTAGCAGGACAAGAAAGATTCCGTTTTGTCAGACCTACATTCTACAAAGGTGCAAAAGCTGCATTGTTAGTTTATGATTTGACAAGAGCTACAACTCTCAAAGATATTGAGAAGTGGGAAAAGGAATTTGTGGACAACTGTGGAAAAGATGTTTTCAAAGTTCTTGTTGGTAATAAGGAGGATTTGAAAAGCCAAATTGCTGTTTCCAAAAAGGAAAGTGATGAACTTCACAGTAAGATAAAAAGCCATCACAACATTAGAACCAGTGCATTAACTGGAAATCAGGTTGATGAAGCATTCACTAAAATTGCAAATCTCTTAGTTAGCCAATCAAAAAAATAAATTAATCATCTTTAGTTTTTTCTTTTGTTTCATCTTCAGAATCTTCATCTAAATCATCATCATCAAAGAAAAGCATACTATCTAAAACATTTTCAAGTAAAGGTCGATCTGGAGGAGACAATGATCTTGTAACTGAATCTGCAACACCTATATCTAATGAGGAAAGATCAGCTCTTGGTCCTCTAGTTCTCTGTGTGATTACTCCAGTAGATTGGATTCTTTCAATCATATTTTTCATTGAAGATATTTCTTCTTTCAATTCTTCAAAAGCAGTGATATTTTCAAGTTTATCAAGTAACTTGTCTACTTTTTCAATTTCCTTCTGAGTTTTTTGTTCAAACTTCTTTCCATTCTCTTTGATTCTTTCTAATCTTCCCTCAGTAACTGGGGTATTGATTCCAGATATTGTTCTTACAGCTCTAGAAGCTGTAGCAGCTGTTTTAACTTTAATATCATCTAGCGAACCAAACAACTCTTTATGATGTGACTTAATAGATTCCAAAATTGCTTTGTCATCATTTCCATAGTATGAAACTAAATCTTGAAGCATATCAAAGAATTCAGTAGGAATTGGAACTTCCAGAATTCTTGCAACTTTTTGGTGTTTTTGTTCGTTATACATCAAAGTAGCCTCAAGACAAAGCATCCTTGTCTGTTATGCATTGTTTTGATTATTTAAAGTATTTTTGACAATACACTTAATTCAAAGTAATAAAAATTAAAAATAATGAAGGATGAAATTTAAAAACTGACCAGATAAGTTATGATAATGAATAATGAAGAAAAAACAATTCTAGCATGTGTTGCACACCCTGATGACGAAATAGGCTGCATAGGAACACTTGTAAATCATGTTAATAGGGGGGATAAAGTCGTTTTGGCTTGGACTACAAGCGGAGAAATGGCATCACACTTTAATGGTATGACTTTTTCTGAAGTTAAGGAAATTAGAGAAAAACAAGGTGAAGATGTAGGTAAGATAATTGGATGTGAAACTCTCTTTCTGGATTATGGGGACACATCTGTAAGAGCAACAAGAGAAAGTGCTCTTAAAATGGCTAAAGTCATTGCAGAGGTTAAACCAGATGCAGTTATTACCTGGTCAATGAATACTAGACACCCTGATCATAGAGGAACAGCTCAGATACTCTATGATGCAATTACCTATGCTCGAATTCCAAAAATAACTGAACCTTTAGATCCTTATAGACCTCCACTACACACACCAATGTTCATGTATTTCGAGGAAATATCTCCATTACCTACTGTTTACATAGATGTAACAACATCATTTAGCAAAGTAAAAGAAGTAGCAAAGCTTTATGGAGATTTTTATGACTGGCAGCAAGTGGATGATTGGGTAGATATTAACCGTCGTTCAAATGGAATGAAATGCGGAGTTAAGTATGCTGAAAAATTCAATGCATTAACAAGATTTCTACCAATTGAGAAGCATTTACCAATAAATAGAGATACTTGATGTTAAAGTAACCCATCTCTAACATCTTGAACCATTTTAGAATCAGCTTTTTCCCAATCTTCAGCTGCATTAGCATAAATTTCCTTCGCCCTAAGATTTGCTTTCTTGATAATTGATTCTTCATCTATCTCAGTAAATTTTCCATTTTTCAGAACCAATTTACCATTAATAATAACATTATTAATTTCCTTTCCAGTTGCTGAATAAACTATGTTAGGTATGAAAGTGTGAAATGGATGAGATACTATTGGAGTTAAGAAACTATCCAACAAATCTATTGTAATAATATCTGCTTTCTTACCAACTTCTAATGTCCCTATTTTCTTATCCAGACCTAAAACCTTAGCTCCTTGTATTGTAGCTAATCTAAGCATTTCCCAAGCTGGAAAAACAGTAGGATCCTTAACCATTGATTTGGTTAAAATACTAATAGTTCTCATCTCTCTGAAAAGATTATGATTGCCAGGTCCTGGAGCTTGATCGGTTCCAATCCCAACATCCCCACCGAATTTTGAAAATGAATAAATCGGAGGAATAATTCCATCTATCATTGTAATAGAGCTTGGACAACCTATCATTTTACTGCCTTTGTCAACCATGAGTTTTCTTTCAGTCTCATCTGTATCGTGGCAATGTACAGCAATAAGAAAATCACCCAGAAGATTTTCACTATTAAGAATTTTAGCTGTAGATTCACCTTTGCCGAATCTACCTTCAATTTGAAGTCTTTCTCGTCTCCCTTGAGCAACATGGATATGTATTTTACTATTTTGTTCAATGGCATTATCCTTAATCTGGAGCAGTGTCTGTACTGAGACCATATCCAATGCTTGAGGACCATATAAACAAGTTACTAAATCTTCATTTTGAAAGATTCTAAACAGTTCTTCATTTTTCTTTAGCGCTTGTTCTCCCTTAGATGTATCAAACTCATACAGATCTGTTGGTTTGAGAGATGCCTTATTTGTTTGAGAAACTTCATTAATTGTTTCAGTTGCTACAACTCTTGTATTAAAAGGTAGATAAACTTCCTTTACAAGATTTTCAACATTCCTAGTATATTCAGAAAAAGTTGTAGTTCCTGTTCTAATAGCTTCTAAAACGCCCAATTTTGAGCCTAAAATTATATCATCACCAGTAACATGTTTTGCTAAAGGTCCTATTCCTTTATTCATCCATTCTATTTCTGGTAAATCCTGAGCACCACCCCTCAATAGTTGCATACTTGTATGTATGTGACAATTAACCAAACCTGGCATAATAAGATGATTTCTCCCATCAATCACAACATCTGCAGATTTATGATTAAGTCCTTCAGATGGACCAACATAAACTATATTCTCTCCTTCTATCCCTAATGATCCATTCTTAATAATGCCTAGTTTTCCTTCAGTTAGAGTAAGAATCCATGAATTTTTGATTGCTATATCCATTTTCATCACATAAGTCAATGATTACATGAATTCAGCTAAAATAAAACACTTTCTGATTTATCTGTAATCAAGAGCTCAATTTAGTTCTAAGGTGATTGAAAAATAAGTTTAATAACTTAATTTTTGTTTTACTGATGAAGAAAACCAATGACAACTGAAGATGAGCTGGAGAAAATTAAGCAAAGGAAAGCAAAAGAATTGATGCAAATCGCTGAACAACGAAAACAACGAATGGAAGAGCTTAAGGCTGCAGAAGAAGCACCAACAAGTGTTGAAGAAAAGGACAAATTAGCATTAATGCAATTTTTCTTATCTCCAGATGCATATGATTATTGGATTAATTTGTATGAGCAACAATCCAAAAAACCGACTGCAGAAATAATTTTCAAAAACGTTCTATACATGATAAAAATTGGTTTTCTGGAAGGAAAACAAATCTCAAGATTAGGAGTTAAGAAATTAGAGCGAGAAATAGAGGGGATTCCTTCTTCAATAACTATCAAGCGAAAAGGGGAGAAGGAGAAAAAGACAACTTACTAATTTTTCATAATTTTCAGATTCTTTTAATCAAAAAAACACGAAATAATTTGGTAAGCTTTAAGAAGTAATATGTTAATAAAAAATTAGAAAGAATTAGGTGTGAACAAAAGTGAGAATAACTGTAGTAACAGCAATTGGTGGAGGAAAAATAGATTTAGATGTAGATCCACATTCAACAGTTGCACAATTAAAGAGAGAAGTTGCCAAAAAGAAGAAGATTCCTGCCAATACAGTCATTATTGTTTTTCATGGAAAACAACTTGATGACAGTGAAATACTCAAACAAACAGGAATGATGGATGGCGATAAATGTTATCTTATTGCCAGAACTAAAGGTGGTCTTTAGTTTTATTTTACCATTTCTTTTAATTCAATTTTCTTTCTCAAAATATTCATTTTATAGATTTTCTAGCTATTTTCAATGTGATAGTAAAAACAAACTTATATCAGTTCTTACAATATGAATCACTCAAGGAGTTCTTCAAATGGATGAAGATGAGCGTTACTCTCGACAACAACTTATTCCTGGGTGGGATCAATTAAAACTTGACAGTGCAAATGTCGTCTTAGTTGGTATTGGTGCCATAGGAAGCTACGTAGCTACTGTACTTGTCTCATCGGGAATAGGAAAATTAACAATTATTGATTTTGACACGATAGAAGTTTCAAATCTGAATAGACAGTTATTGTTTAAAAATGAAGACGTTGGTAAATCAAAATCAGAAACTGCTGTACAAAGACTGAAAGAAATTAATCCCAATATTGATATTGATTTCTTTCACAAAAAGATGCAAGATGTTTCAGTATCAGTCTTTGAACAAGCAGATGTTATAATTGCTTGTTTGGATACTTTCATTGACAGAAGATGGATCAATTCAATGGCTGTTAGAGTAAAGAAACCTCTTGTCATGGGTGGTATGTTTGCTTTTTTGGGGAATGCTCAGGTAATAATTCCACACGAAACAGCATGTTTTGAATGCCAACCTTTGGTACCTGATGAAGAATTAGCTCAAGCATGTAGTCCATTTGGTGAAGAACGAAAAAAAGAGAGACAAGAAATTGAGATTGAACCTCCTTTACCTGCTGTTGCAACATTATCCTCTATTATTGGCGGAATAATGGCTCAAGAAGCATTAAAATTGATTTTAGAATTAGGTGAAAAACTAACTAATTATCTCTTTTATGATGGACTTCCTAATGCTACTACTATTATTGAACTAAAAAAATCAAAAGAATGCCCAGCTTGTGGAGAGATGTACAAACTTGAACAGATAGAATTTGTAGCACATCCTACTGAAACAGTAAAGGAACTCCGAATGAGATTAATGTTAACATATGGATTAGAAAAACCAGATTTAATGTCTCAGGGTAAGCTCTTAGAAGCTGAATCATTAATTGATGATGTAATGGAGACTGAAAAAACGGTAATTTATGTTCTAGATAAAAATCTTGCCCAACCAATAAAAATAGTGTTACAAAAATCAGATTAATGTGCTCTTTTTCGCTTTTCAAATGCAATATTTTTTAAACTTTGATTGTAATCAGATTATATAGAGACATAATTAATAAGGTGAACAAAATTTCCACAGATGATTTCCTTCTTGCAAATGAAATGCAATTAGTATTT
>MEHH01000091.1 GCA_001940755.1 Candidatus Heimdallarchaeota archaeon AB_125 | reverse complement strand
GAATAATGTTTGGTAAAAGATGATAGGAAATATGATTTGTCATTATGGTTCAAAATTGTGAGATAGTAACCAAGAAACTTTAATATAACTAGTTTTAGATTTATTTTTGTAAAAGAAAAACCTTTAATATAACAGACCAGAGAGGGTTTTTTAGAATCCTATTACATTATAGGTGATGATTATGAGTGAAGAAAAATTAACACAAGAAGAAATTGATCAACTTTTGGCAAAAGCAAACAAGCCAAAAGATGACGCTGTAAGATTACACCCATACTATCTTGGAAAGATGCAAACTGTTCCAAAAGCAAGTGTATGGGGATTTGATGCCTTTGCAGTATGGTATACACCAGGTGTAGCTCAAGCTTGCAGAGAAATTGAAGCTAATCCTGCAGAATCTTTTAGAATGACAAACAGAGCTAATCTAATAGCTGTAGTTTCAGATGGAACAAGAGTACTTGGTCTTGGAGACATTGGTCCTGAAGCAGGACAACCTGTTATGGAAGGAAAAGCAATGTTATTCAAATACCTTGGAGGAGTAGATGCCTTTGCTCTTAGTATAGGTAATCACTATGGTACAGATCCTGATAGCGCTAAAAGATTAACAGCAGATGAAATCATTAAATTTGTAAAATTAGTACAACCTTCAGTTGGAGGTATAAATTTAGAAGACATATCAAAACCAAAATGTTATGAAGTTCTTGAAACTTTACGTAACGATCCCGAAATTACAATCCCAGTTTGGCATGATGACGCTCAGGGAACCGCTTCTGTAGTCGTTGCAGGTGTTATTGGAGCTGCACATCATGTAGGTAAATCTCTTGATAAGCTCAAAATTGCTATGCTTGGAGTTGGTGCTGCTAATACTAGAACTGCATACGTTTTAGAAGCAGCTGGAGTACCTCTAAAGAACATCATAATGGCTGATTCTAAGGGTATTATTACTAAAGACAGACCAGACATTATCGAACAAAAAGACTATGATACTTTCAAGTATGACTTAGCTCAAAAGACAAATGGCGCAGGTAAATCAGGCGACTTTGGTTTTGCTTGTGAAGGCGCTGACGTTTTGATTTCAGCATCTAAATCAGCACCAAATGTAGTTAAGAAGGAATGGGTTTCAAGTATGGCTGAGGACAGTATTGTCTTTGCATGTGCTAATCCAATTCCAGAAATTTGGCCATGGGATGCTAAAGCAGCTGGAGCAAAAGTCGTTGGTACCGGTAGAAGTGATTTTGATAATCAAATCAACAACAGTCTTGGTTTTCCAGGTATATTCAGAGGAACATTGGATGTCAATGCAACTACAATCACTGATGAAATGTGTGTAGCTGCTGCTCAAGCAATTGCAGATATTGCAATTAAGAAGGGAACAACTGACAAATACATCATTCCATCCATGGACGAATGGGAGTTATATCCTTATGTAGCTTCTAAAGTTGGTATGAAAGCCATTGAACAAGGTGTTGCACGAACAATTATGACTGAAGAAGAATTATACAATATAGCTTCTGAAAGAATCAAATACGCTCGTGATCTTACACAAAGTTTGATGGACAACAAATTCATCGCTCCCCCAATCTAAAATCTCTCTCTTTTTTTCTTTCTTTTTATTTATAATAAATAACTCAACAAGTGACATATCTTTATTAGTTACAATATTTCTGAATTGTTGATGCCTTTCAATATTCGAGAATTAGAAAATGAAAATGACTGGAATTTTTTCACAGATTTAGATTTTCTATCCTTTATTACAACAATTCAAGATGTTGATCAGTTTTCTGAAAAAGAACTTCGTCAGAAATATAAGGAATTTGAAGAATCTGATTCTCTTAATCCTAGAGATTCTAATCACAGGATCTTCATCCTCTGGGAAAACAACACTACTCGAGCAGGTTTAATCTGGCTTTGTAATAGAGATCCTTTTTGGAGATTCAATGATCAACATGTGTGGGTTTACAATCTACATATTATTCCTCAATTCAGAAAGCAAGGTTTAGCAAGGAAGCTCATGATCAAAGCTGAAGACTGGTGTCTTGAGCAAGGATTGGATACTCTAGCTTTGCATGCAATCGAAGATAATCTACCTGTCAGGAAATTATATGAAAGTCTAGATTACAAACTTGTTGAAACCCACAATGAAAGCTGTTTCTATGAAAAGAAGCTCTGAATTCTAGATAGATTATGATGCATATCACTGTCCAATTGCCTTTCACAAAGAACTTATATTACATTTTTGGCATATTTTACATGAATGTCTGATAAGAATACGCTTTCTGATTTCGAAGAATTCTTCGATACTACGCCTATGTCAATTATGATTGTCCAAGACATTCAAGAAATAGTTTATTGTAATACACCTTTCTTTACAAGCTCTGGTTACTCTATAGATGAATTAGCTGATTTAAAACTAGTTAATTTAATTCATGATGATGATAAATCAGCTGTACTAGAAAGGATAAAAGCCTTAGAAAAAGGAGAAAAACCAGATCCTGTCATGCAAGTACGCTTTGTTCGAAAAGATGGTACTGTTGCTCTAACAAGGATTTTTACTTATGATATTGTGTTCAATGGTAAACCTTCCAGGATTTTAGCTGGTGTAAATATTAGTGCTGAACCACTTATTGAACAATCCCCTGAGCTAGTTGATTCTCTACTTCAAACTCTAACTACTTACAGTGAACTAGGTTTTTGGGTAGATGATATTAACGACCATACTGTTTTCATCAATGATAGATTATGTGATTATCTAGGTTACTCTTTTGAGGAAATTAGAGATAAGCCAATTACAGATTTCTTTCATCCTGATTCTCAAGAACTCTACTATCAAGTCTTAAAAGACAGAATAGAAAAGAATCAACCTGCAAGTTCATATGAACTTGTTTTGATTAACAAAGAAGGACGTCCCAATACTTTTAGGGTCACTGGTTCTTTACTATTTGATACATTTGGATCACCTATTGGTTCAGTTGGTTTTTTCACCAATATTGAAGCAACAAAAAAACTTTCTTTAACTGTCTCTGTTCTTAACAAATATGCTTTATTCTCGAAATTCAAGGATTTATCATCATTTTGGGAAAACGTTTTGAATGATTTATCAGACATTTATTATGCAGATGGAGGAATAATCTTTCTAGATGGAGAGGTCTTAGCAAAGCAAGGAGAATTTTCTAAGAAATTCAATCCACAAGATATCTTAGAAGATCTTGCTAAAAAAGGTGAAAATATAATCCACTGTAAAGGAAATTGTAATCACATCTCTACTGAGGTTAATTCTGCAACCATATCTGTTCTTCATATTAATCAGCTTCCAGCAGGTTTTATACTCTTAATTTCTAAAATTGAAAATCAATTCTACCCTGAAGATCTTGATTTAATACTAGCATTTAGCAGTCAAATTTCACTCAATTACGAACATCATTTTTCATTTCTTCAAAGTGAAGAAGAAAGAGAATTTGTTTCTGTTCTCTTAGATATACTCTCCCATGATTTTCTCAATGCTAATACTTCAGTACACGGGTATCTCGAATTGTTGAATCAATTTGTTGAAACTGAAAACACTGAAAAACTAAAGAGCTATATTGAAAGGAGTCTGAGTGTTGTTGAAAGAAGTGAGAGAATTCTGCAAACTGTTCAGCAGCTGACAAAAATACAGAAGGAAAGAAAAGTTAGAAAAACAGTGATTGTTAAGCCGGTTTTGGAAAATGCAATCAAGGTTCAAAAGTCAATGTTTTACGATAAGGAAGTAAACTTCAAAGTAGCATGTAGCAAAAATCTCAGCATAATTGCAGGAGATTTACTACAGAATGTGTTTGAAAACATCATAAATAATGGAATAAAATATACTAGTAGCAAAGAAGCTACCCTTGAAATTGTTTGTGAAGAAGTAGCAGTAGGCGAAGAAAAGAATACCGAGATAAGATTCATTGATCAAGGGATGGGTATTCCAGATGAAGATAAGCCTTTATTCTTCAAGAGGTTATCACGAGGTGATCATAGGTTTCAAACTGGTTCTGGTTTAGGTCTGTATATGGCTAGAATCCTTGTAAATTCTTATGATGGTTCTATTCGATTTGAAAACAGAATTCAAGATGATCATACAAAAGGTACTGTAGTGGTTTTAACACTTCCAAGAGGTTAGAAAAATGGCAACAATATTCATAATAGATGACGAAGAAACAATTCAATTCCTCTACAAGGAAGGTTTATCTCTTGAAGGGCACAAAATAATCGGAACTGCTCACAATGGTTCTAAAGCTATCGAAGATATTAACAAATTGAAAAAGTATCCTGATATTATCATTCTCGATCACCGCATGCCAATCAAAAATGGTTTGGATACATTGAAAGAGATGAAGGAATATAAGATTATGTCAAAATCCAAAATACTTTTTATAACTGCTGATCCAACTGTTCGAGAGGAAGCTAGTAAACTTGGAGTAACTTCATTCATACAAAAACCATTCAGTATTATCAAATTAGGTAAGATGATAACAGAGATTGCTAACTAATTTTCATGGAAAATCATTCATTCAAATTTCAGTTTGATATTAGAACAATATTTTTATTCCTTAATCTTATGGAATAATTGAGGAATATGTTATTAATGGGTCCCAAAGAAGATATAGATGAGGAAGAATCCAAGGATGGTCCTCTAGTTAGAGATTTAGGGATTATTGGTCTAGGCCCAGCAGGATTAACTGCTGCACTCTATGCATCAAGAGCAGGTTTATCCGTAGTCGAGCTTGGTTTAGATTATGGTGGACAAATGGGTTTAGCAATGGAAATCGAAAATTATCCTGGTTATGAGATGATTTCTGGAGTCGATCTTGCAGATAAGATGAGAGATCAAGCAGAGAAATTTGGTACAAAAACAGTTTATGGTGAAGTATCAACTGTTGAAAAATTGGAAGATGGGAATTTCTTAATTCAGAGCGATATGGGAGAATTCAGAGTCAAAGCATTGATTCTTGCTACAGGAGGTAGACATAGAGAACTCAACGTTCCCGGAGAAAAGGAATTTGTTGGAAAAGGTGTATCCTATTGTGCAACTTGTGATGCAGCTTTCTTCAAAGAAAAAACAGTAATTGTTGTAGGCTCTGGAGATGCAGCAGCTACAGGAACTCTTGCTTTATCAGATGTTGGAGCAAAGATGATTTATTGGATATCAAGATCAGACTATCTAAAATGTGAAAGAATCTATATTGAAAGAGTAAAAAAACGTAGTAATGTTGCTATTCTTTACAGTAAACAAATCACAGAAATTAAAGGTACTAATACTGTTGAAGAAGTAAGTTTCAACGATGGATCATTGCTGAAAGTAGATGGGATTTTTGCTGAAATAGGTGCAATACCCAACATTGAATTAGCAGAGTCTCTAGGCTGCAAAATCGAAGATGGATTAATCAAAATCGATGATGATTGTCGTACAAACATCGCAGGAGTTTTTTCTGCTGGGGATGTAACTAGTAAAATTGTTAATCCTCTTATGAGACAAATTACAACCTCAGTTGGTTTGGGTACAATCGCCGCTCTTAGTGCTGCTGAGTATATCCAAGGATTAAAAACAAAACAGTATTAAAAAAAGAAAGATGAGAATCATCTTTTTTATTATTTGATTTCATTAAGATTCTTGCTGCTTGATTTCTTTCTTATACGCAGATTGCATTTCATCAACTTTTTTCTTATCAAGTGGATAGAGAAGTAGCAAAATAATACCTATTACTAGTGCACCTGCTGGTAAGAAGGATACTAGCAATTTTAATCCAGTTAAAATTTGGACATTAACAACTGCAGGACTGAAAGCGTTCCAGCCATATGGACCAAGAACAATATATGCGGACACTATTGAAAAAATTCCAGAAAATCTAATCACTAATGCATGAACTCCATAGTATGCTCCTTCTCTTCGTTTTCCTGTTTTTAGTTCATCTTCATCTGCAATATTAGATATATTCCTATCAATGAAATATGGGGAACCACCTAAACCTATACCGTTTAGTGCCATTAAAACAAAAGCTACCCAATAATTCTCAACAAAGAACAAAGGAATGAGTACTGCAATCCAGTAAAGTTGTGATAAAACAAAACCATATTTGCTACCAATTTTCGAATCAACAAACGACCAGATAAGTACTCCAATTGCTGAACTTAGGAATGCTATGAGTAGAAGTAAAACAACTAACATTGAATTTGATTCTCCGAGAACAAACTCTGAGAAAAATGGCATCATCATAGGGAATATAGCAAAAATATACCAATTCATCATTGAACAAAAAATGAAAATCATAAACTTCCAATTTTTCATGCAATACCAAATTGCTTTAAAAACTCCTAAAGTTTCTTTCTTCTCAAGTTCTTCTAAAGGTGGTTCTTTTACTCCCCATTTTATATTAATGAAAGCTGTAACAAGAACAATTGCACCTAAAACAGCTCCAGCTATCCAGTAATTATAGATATTTTCTTGTCCTGGTTCTGTCAATTTTGGAATAAATAAAGTTGGGACTCCCATTGCTAAGATTAACCCAAAGATCATCATTATTCTTCTTCCTGCACCTGCTTCTTCTCTAGCTTTGTTTGTTCTAAACATTTCAGGGTAGAGAGAGGTTCTGCTTAGGGAAAATCCAGTATAAACAGTATCAAAGAGACATATAACCACGAAGAAGTAAATTACAACCCACACTGGATGTTGAGCAAAGGTTGTAAATGGTGTAAATAAGAAGAACATAACAGCAGCTAAAGGTAGCCACATCGCAACCATCCAAGGTCTTCTTCTTCCTCCACCGAATCGTTTTGTTTTTGTTTTGTCACAGAGACCACCTATGATTGGATCATTAAAGGCATTATATACAGACCAGAGTGCATAGACAATAACCATATATTTGAATTCAATTCCAATTACAGCGAAATAGTAAACAAAAATCAAGAATGAGAATCCTTGGTAAGCTACTGCATCAGTAATTTCTCCAGTTGCATATGCTAAGTTGAACTTAAATGGAACTTCCAGATTATCAGAAAGGGATTTAAAAGGATTTTTCATAGTCATTTCTGTAAATTTAGTTTTTTAAAAACTTTATTGAGAAATTACTCACAAAACAAAGTGAGATTAAGACAGGTCTTCTCCTTTTATCTGTTCTAAATATTTTTCTCTTTTCGTAGTCATGTATGCAGGAATTGGTACATCCCACCATCCCCATGCTGGTGAACCTGTGTATTTTGGATTTCTGTTAACCATTATCTCAACGACTGCAGGTCCTTCTTGTTTGAATGCCATCTGAAGTGCTGGCTTTATTTCCTTTGTTTTTGAGATTCTTGTTGACCAACAACCAAAACCTTTAGCTATGTCAGTAAAGTTTGGCGAGTAGGTTTTTCCTTCATGATCTGTAAACTCTGTTGCAAATCCTTTATCTTTCCCAAAAGCAGCTCTTTGTAAATCTGTGATAGCGATCCATCCTGCATTATTAAGAACCACAATAACTACATTCACATTAAGCTGTTTAGCTGTATGTAGTTCTTGCATTGTCATCATGAAGTCTCCATCACCAACTAGACCAATTACTTGTTTCTCTGGTTTTCCTAGTTTAGCTCCTATTGCAGCAGGTAGAGTATATCCCATTGTGGAGAATCCTCCTGCTGTTATACTAGTATATGGCTCATAGAATTCAAATTCCTGAATCATCTGTGCTTGAACGTTCCCTGAACTGGTTACAACAATTGCTTCTCTATCTAGAAATTCTCTAACTTCCTGTAAAACTACTGAAATCATAACAGGTTCAAGCTGGGGAATCCTCCAGTCTTTTAAGAATTGAGCCCATTCCTCCTTTAGTTGATGTAATTCTTGGAAATATTCTGTTTCTAGATAATTAACTGGTTCAAAGTTTTCTTTTAGTAGTACCAGCAAATCAGAAAGAATAGCTTTTGCATCTCCAGTTATTCCAACATCTGTTGGAAAATTCTTACCAATTTCATTTGGGTCAATGTCTATGTGAATTAGTATAGATTCATCTTCTCCTGGACCAAAATTCCAAGCAACTCCTTTGCGGTAAGAACATGTTGATTCATCTGCGAATCTAGTTCCTACTGCTAAAACTACATCAGCTGAACTACTCAATTTCAATCCAATCTTAGTACCCTTGGATCCAGTTGCCCAACCATATAGAGGATGATCATTTGGAAATGCATCTTTTGCCATCATTGATGTTAGCACGGGTGCTCCAGCGAATTCTGCTAATTCTTTGATTTCCTCAAATGCTCCAGATGTAACAACACCTCCACCAATCCATATCAAAGGTCTTTTTGCGCTCATAAATAATTCAGCTGCAAGATTGAGATGAACAACATCTCCACCAGGTCTTGAAATAGTTCTTCTTTTTTCTGGTTCTGGTACATACCCATCAACAAAATCACATTGCACGTCCATTGGAAGATCAATATGTACAGGTCCTCTTCTTCCTGACAACATGTTATTAAAAGCTCTTTGCATCACTTTTGGAACTTGATTTGCTGAAGCTAACTCAAAAGAGCGTTTAACTAATGGTTCCAATATTCTCGGCATTGAACTATCTTTATCCCGTTCTATCTCTTGAAGCACTCCTACTCCTCTCATATGAACATGAGTATCACCAGTGATTACTAGTACAGGCATTGAGTCAACATATGCATCGGCTAGTCCGATTGCAGTATTGATCGCTCCAGGACCTATACTTGTAAAAACTGCTAACGGTTGTCCTGTTACTCTATAATATCCAACTGCCATATGTACTCCGGACATCTCTTGTTTAGGTTGAATTACTTGAATCTTATCTTTGTTTTTTCGTAGAGCATCTGTCAGACCTAAGCATCCATGACCAGGAATACCAAAAACATAAGGAACACCTTCTTTGACAAGATATTCCACAATTACTTCTGAACCTGTTAATTGCTTATTCTCTTTGGACAT
>MEHH01000090.1 GCA_001940755.1 Candidatus Heimdallarchaeota archaeon AB_125 | reverse complement strand
ATGTACAGGTTATCAGAGAATTATAGATGCTATTGAAACAGCTGAAGAACATTGGCAAAACAAAGACACAAATATCTCTGGTCCTCCAAGAAGAAAAGAGTTCTTTGGTGAAAAGTATGGTTTTTCAAGAGAATTTAAACCAAAGGAAGATGGAGTTGGTTCAAGTGCCCATAGATATAGAGGAATAGAGATGGCACTTGGTGAGAAACCATACATAGCTGATATGGAAGAAGAAAATATGCTCCATGGTGCTTTACTCCTGAGTAAATATCCTAGAGCTAAAGTGCTGAAAATTGATGTTTCTGAAGCAGAAAAAGCATGCGGAGTTTCAAAAGTTCTTACAGCATCAGACATTCCTGGTAAAAGGTTTATCGGCCATATTATTCCAGATTGGCCTGTTTTTGTTGCTGAAGGAGAGATAATTAGATATGTTGGAGATGTTCTGGCAATGGTTGTTGCAGATTCAATGTTGCATGCTAGAGCAGCTCTAGAAAAAATTCACATAGACTATGAAGTTCTCAAACCTATCGATAATCCAATTCAAGCTTTAGAAACTGATGCAGTTAAAATTCATGAAAAAGGAAACCTCCTTGGTCATACCTTCTTCGGGAGAGGGAATGTAGATCAAGCTCTAAACAGTTCAAGATATGTAATAAGTCAGCAATTTCAAACACAAAGAATAGAGCATGCTTTTATGGAGGTTGAAAGTTCTCTTGCTGTTCCAAATGAAAATGGAATTCATGTTTATAGTCAAGGACAAGGTGTCCATGAAGATCAAAGACAAATTGCAGAAGTTCTGGGTTTAAGTACAGAAGAAGTTATTGTTGAATTAGTTACAAATGGTGGAGCTTTTGGAGGAAAAGAAGATCTTACCTGTCAAGCTCAAACAGCAGTAGCAGCATATCTTCTTCAAAAACCAGTCAAAACAGTATTAACTAGAGAACAATCTATGTTGATGCACGTTAAGCGCCATCCCATGACTATGAATTACGAAGTTGCGGCAGATAAAGATGGTAAGCTAACAGCTGTTAGAATGAAACTAATAGCTGATACAGGTGCATATGCTTCAGTAGGTGCAAAAGTTGTTGAACGTGCTGCTGGACATTGTTGTGGTCCTTATTATGTTCCCAATGTTGATGTAGATGCTAAAGCAGTGTATACTAACAATCCTGTTTGTGGAGCTATGAGAGGATTTGGAGTTAACCAGACTTCTTTTGCAATTGAAACCTGTCTAAATTTGATTGCTCAAAAAATGAGAAATGATGGGATAGAAATAGATGATTTTGATATAAGAGAAAGAAATATACTCAAAGATGGCCAAAGGTTTGCAACAGGACAAAAAATGACTCCAACAGTTGTAGGAATGCAGAAGTGTTTAGATGCGGTAAGAGATGTTTACAAAAACTCCAAAATGCCTACAGGAATTGCTTGTGGAATAAAGAACACAGGAATTGGAAATGGTCTCGAAGATACAGGAAGAGTATTGATTAAGATACTTGAAGATGAAAAAATAGAAATTCTAACAGGTTTTACAGAAATGGGTCAAGGATTATTTACCATTCTTTCACAAGTTGTTAGTGAACTAACTGACATTCCATTATCAAAAATGGATGTAAGATCAATAAGTTATCCTAAAACTAAATGTGGAATGACTACTGCTTCTAGAGCAACAGCTCTGGATTCTATGGCTGCAAAAAAGGCAGCTGAGAAGCTTGCTCTTGCTCTCGAAACCAAAACTCTCCAAGAACTAGTAGGTCAAGAATTTCATGGAGAATATATTACTAACTTCACTGTTAAACCTGGAACTCCAATAGATAATCCTGTTACCCATTTAACATTCAGCTATGCAGTTCAAGTTGCTTTACTTGACGAAGAAGGAAATCTGAAGAAAATGATTGCAGCACATGATGTAGGTAAAGTGATGAATCCAATGGCTTGTGCAGGTCAGATTGAAGGAGGGATTCATATGGGTTTAGGTCATACTCTTTCTGAGAGTTTTCCATCAACAAAAGGTGTACCAGATTCTTTGAAAATGAGAGATTTGCAGATAATAAAAGCAAGAGATACTCCAGAAGTTGAGGTTATTTTTGTTGAAGTTCCAGAAGATATCGGCGGATTTGGATCCAAAGGTGTTGGAGAAATTGGTTTAGTTCCGACAGCTGGTGCTGTTGCAGGAGCTTTCTATCAATTTGATGGTAAACCACGTTTCACATTACCATTACTCAGAAAAGAATGAAAAAAAATTGAAGAAGTTTCTATCTTCAACGACTGATTTAAGGAATGATTCTTGTTCCAGTTTCACCCTTCAAAGCTCGACCTATGTTCTCAGGATTAGTGATTAAAGCTTCCTTACCGCCTTGTTCTAGAAATCCAACAATGGCTTTAATTTTGGGTTCCATTGAACCTTTTGCGAAGTGAGTTCCTTCGTCTAGATACTTCTTTGCTTCTGCAACAGTAAGCTGGTCTAAATCAACTTGATCTGGTTTGCCAAAATTCAAGGCTACTTTCTCAACAGCTGTTGAAATCAGAAGCATATCTGCATCAATTTCATTTGCCAGAAAAGCAGATGCAAAATCTTTGTCAATAACAGCAGCAGTACCAATGACTCCATCATCTGTTTGAATAACAGGAATTCCTCCTCCACCAACTGTAATTGTTATTACACCTGCTGCAATTAAAGCTTTAACAGCTTCCAATTCCATGATTTCTACAGGCAATGGGGATGCTACTACTCGACGCCAACCACGACCTGAATCTTCAACTACATTCCATCCTAAGGTTTCCTTCCTTTGAGTTGCCTCATCTGCTTCCATGAAGGTTCCTATAGGTTTAGCAGGTGTTTGAAAAGCAGGATCGCTTGGGTCTACTCTGACTTGAGTCACAACTGTAGTGACAGGTTTGTCAATTCCTCTTTTTTTCAGCTCATTCTGAATATTCTGTTGAAGTGCATAACCAATAGCACCTTGACTATCAGCTCCACAGACATCTAGAGGTAGTTCATGCATACCTTCTACTTTATGTGCTATTTCACTTCTTCGTAAAATGAAACCAACTTGAGGACCATTTCCGTGACCTATAGCAATGTCCCACCCAGCTTCAATCATATCTACAAGATGAATTGCAGTTTCTTCTGCAGCTTTATATTGATCTTGAACAGTTTGATGTTGCTTGTCTTTGATAAGTGAATTACCTCCAATAGCTACAACTGCTACTTTCTTTTGTTCAGACATCGGTATCAAATTCCTTAAGTTATGTAGTTTAAATATTTCGTTTACGGACAGTTTTAGATTGGGAGCTAGATTATTAGAAACATGTTTTGCATCTCCAACAAAAAGTATCCTTAATTCAAATACACACACATTTTCAGTAAACTCAACTATGTTAGAATATACCAAAAAGAAACTAGATAGTCTTTTATATTTTGAAAAGTAAATGTAAATTTGAAATGAATGAATTATTTTGCCCCAGTTGTGGGAATAAACACAATATCGCTAGTAAATATTGTAAATTTTGTGGAGAAAATCTTGAAGAAATTATTTTAGAACTGAAGCAAAAACATCTCCCAATAAGGTATGAAACAAGAGCCGCTCCTCAAGATGAGGAGAAAGTTAAAGAAATTGAAAAGAATATCTCAGAATTCGTAAGAACTGAGGAAGAACTGAACAAATATGATATCATACCAGAAAAACTGACTCCTCAACAGCCAATGTCAAGTTCTTATTCTCAATCAATACAATTACAATCAACAGGAAGACCTTCTACTTATCCTCAAAAAATAAAATTACAACGAAGAGAGGATCCTTGGTGGGTTAAGTGTTGTGGTTGCTGTTGCTGGTAATTCCATAAAGTAAAAACCACCGTAAAATATTGGTATTGTTTTAGATTACTAAAATAATCAATGAACAATCAAGAGAAAATAAAAAATGAGATGTTGAATATTTTAATATCCTATCTCATAGTTAGAGCCATAACAGCTTTCTGAGCGTGCATTCTATTTTCAGCCTGATCAAAGACTACTGATTGAGGACCGTCCATCACTTCACTTGTAACCTCTACATCACGATCAGCTGGAAGTGGGTGCATGTAAATTGCATCCTTATGTGCTAAAGCCATTTTCTTTGAATCAGTGATCCAATCCTTATATTTATCTTGGATTTTCTTTCCTTCTTCTGGATCATTTGCTGTTAGCAAGGGTCCCCATGATTTAGCGTAAACAATTTCTGCATCCTTGAAAACTTCTTCCATAGAATCAACTACTTCAAACTTGCTACCAAATTTATCAGCTTGTTCTTGAGCTTGTTTCATGATTTCTGGCATCAGCTTAAATTCAGGTGGATGTGCTAAAGTAACGTCTAAACCAAAACGTGGCATCTGGAGAATCAAAGATTGTGGAACTGAAATTGGTTTCAAATATGATGATGCATAAGCCCATGATACTACTATTTTCTTTCCTTTCAAATCTCTACCTTTTTTCTCAATGATAGTCATAATATCTGCGAGGCATTGATGAGGATGGTAAATATCACACTGCATATTCAATACTGGAGAGCGGGAAGCTGATGCTACATTGTTTATGTACTTATTCCCAATTCCCCAATCACAGTGACGAATAGCAATACCATCATAGTATCTTCCAAGGATTTCTCCTAGTTCTTTTTCTGTGTCTCCATGAGAAACCTGAGTTGTACGACTTTCCAGAAATGTGGCTTGTCCTCCTAGCTGTGCCATACCTGACTCAAAAGAAGCACGAGTTCGTGTGCTTGAGAAGAAAAATAGCATACATAGAGTTTTATCAAGAAGTAAAGCGTGTCTTTCACCCAAAGCTCTTCTCTTTTTAAGATCCCAAGCTACATCTAAGATTGTCTCTACTTCTTCTTTTGTGAAATCTAGGTCGCCTATTAAATCTCGACCTCGTAAATCTGATTGCATTAAATTCACCCTTCTTCTGCACCTAAAACAAGTGCTATTAGAGCCATTCTCATTACCACACCGTAAAATCCTTCTTGCCAGTAACGAGCCCAGCGGGTTTGATCTACATCAGGAGGAATATCGTCCATACGAGGTAAGGAGTGAAGTAGAATTGCGTCTGATTTTGCTTTAGTTTCTAGTAGTTCTTTAGTGATTTGGAATTCTGGGGGTGTTAGTGCAACATCACCATCTCTCTCATCACGTGATTTGGTGTAATCGGGTTGGACTACAGGTTCAACTAAAATTACATCAGCATCTGCGATAACTTCACGAACATCACTTGCTTCAGTAAAGTTTAAGCTATTGCGTTTGAAATCTTCTTTGTATTCTTCAGGCATTGCCATATCTTCTGGTGCAACAAAAGTAATTGGACAATCAAATTGAGTTAAAGCATGTCCAAGTGAATGCATGGTTCGCATTCTCATGTCACCAACTGCTACCCATTTCAATCCATCAATTTTTCCTTTTTCACGAAGGACTG
Source organism: Candidatus Heimdallarchaeota archaeon AB_125 (assembly GCA_001940755.1). Classification (GTDB taxonomy): domain Archaea; phylum Asgardarchaeota; class Heimdallarchaeia; order Heimdallarchaeales; family Heimdallarchaeaceae; genus UBA460. The sequence goes on along the minus strand of MEHH01000090.1, from coordinate 3,503 downwards.
TATAGAGATCAGTAAGGATCTGAGTTGGATGTTCTCCCCATCCGTCACCACCATTAATAATAGGAATACTTACCCATTTAGATGCTTCTTGTGGAGCACCTTTCTGGAAGTGTCGCATAACGATGACATCTCCGTAATTTTCAAGCATTTTGAAGGTATCCTTTATGGATTCCATGTAAAAATCGCCTGCACGAGTCATTTTAGCATCAGAAAATCCTGTTACTTTTCCACCCAATCGAAGCATAGCAGATTCGTGGGCTAATCGAGTCCTAGTAGATGGTTGGTAAAAAGCTGTTACCATAATTTTATCTTTTAATATGTCAACATTTTTTCTGTTACGTGCTATTGGTTCTAGTTTTCTAGCAACCTCAAAAATTCGTTCAAATTCGTGACGTTCAAAGTCTTTTAATGATATTATGTCACGGCCTTTAAAACTTCTCATAATTTATTTCACCTTAATATTCCAGACTAGTTCTATTTGACTAATCTTGTTGCTTTGCCAATGCTAATTTTTCTTTATAAACCTTCTTTTTAGCAACCGAAGATGAGCTTTTGATAGCTCTTTATACGTTTTCAAGAAGAGATAACTTTTATTTATGGAGTAGAATATGGTCAAGTAATGAAAGACAATTTCAAATATGAATTAGGTTTGATTAATGGTAAAGTCTATCAAGATGGAAATTTTGTTGCTGTGGATGTATATGTCAAGGATCAAGTCATTGCAGAAATTGTCCCTCAAGGAACAATACTTCCCTGTAAAGAGATTTTTAGTTGCACAAATAAATTAATCTTACCTGGTTTTATTGATTCTCATGTTCATATCAACCTTGAACTGGGTGAATTCAAATCTGCTGATGATTATGAGAGTGCATCCAAAGCTGCTGCTTTTGGAGGAATTACTACATTCATAGATTTTCTTGAACCAATAAACAAGATTGAGGAATTTGATTATAAATTAAAGAAAAAACAAGATGAAGCAAAGAAATCTTACATTGATTATGCTTTTCATACTACAGTAGGTAACTTTGATGATGATGTTGAAGAACTCATCAGAATCTCGCAAGAAAATGGTATTCCTACAATCAAACTATTTACTACTTATTCTGAAAGTAATCGTAAAATATCTGACGATAAACTTCGAGAATTTTTGAAGAACTCTAATAAGACAAATACCTTGATTCTTGCCCATGTTGAGAACGATGAGATGATTCTTAATGCTAATGTTGAAGATACAATTACAGCCTATGAGAGCTCAAGACCAGCAAAAGCAGAAATTGTTGAGATTGAGAAAATTACAGGAATGGCAGCAGCATCAGGGGGAAAACTCTATATTGTTCATGTTACCTGTGGTTCTTCAGTTGAACTAGTTAAAGATAAGTATGGAGAATTATTAGGAAAAAGCATTTTCATTGAAAGCTGCCCTCAATATTTTCATCTAACAAAAGATGTGTTTCAACAAGAAAATGGTAATCTATTCCTCTTAGCACCACCATTAAGATCTTCAGAAGAACAGGAGAAACTCAAGGAAAATATTTCATTTATTAATACAATTGGAACAGATCATTGTCCTTTTACAAAAGAAGAAAAAATGAGATATAAAGAAGCAAGTAAAATACCAAAAGGATTAGGGAGTTTGGAATTTAGTTTTTCACTCATGTATCATCTCTTTGGTAAAGAGATTATAGATAAGTTTACAATAAACCCTGCAAAGATTCACGAACTCTTTCCTAAGAAAGGTGTTATCCAAGTTAGTTCTGATGCTGATTTTGTAATTTTTGATTCAAGTAAAACATTGTTCATAGATTCAGGGCACTCTAGGTCAGATTATAGTCCATATGAAAATATGATAACTAATGGATTAATTGAATCAGTAATTCTTAGAGGAGAGTTCGTTGTTAGGAATAGGAAATTACAGGATGTTAAAAGAGGAATGTTTATCAAGAGAAATTGATATAAATTTCCCGATGTCAGTAGAAAAAGATAAAGGTTTTATTGTAATTCTAAACGGAGCTACTAGTTCAGGAAAGTCTTCTGTTGCTAAATCATTACAAGAAAATCTAAATGAACCCTTTCTACATGTCGAATTTGATAAATTCAAAGTTTTTTATAATCAATCATTACCAAAACGGATTCGTCCTCCAGCTTTTTCTAAGGATTTATCTCCTGATGAAATTTATGTACTAAGAGATAAAGATGTTTCTCATAATATGAGATATTCAATTTTTTTTAACTATATTGCATTATTAGCTGATAATGGTTTTAATATTCTATTAGATATCGTTTTAGCAACAGAACAACTCACAAATCAATGTATTAGAAGTTTGAAAAACACTAAAGTTCTATTTATAGGATTATTCTGTTCTCTTGAGGAACTGGAAAGGAGAGAAAAAGAAAGAAGTGACAGGAGAGAAGGTTTAGTAAAGATACAATACAATAGAGTACATGAATTTGCGATTTATGATTTGAAGATTGATACATTTAAAGATAGTATAATAGAGAATACACTGAAAATCAAAGAAGCAATCAATTCTCATAAAATAGTTTCTTGATTGCAATATTAGAGTTTATAGAAGAATACTAGGGGATTATTACTGTTCTAAATTCTGCTTTGAATTCCTTTAGTTGTTGATGAACTTCATTAATTGCTTTAGCTTCCAAAGGAACTGTTTTAGTAACAACTTTACCTAGGTCTAATTTTCCTTGTTCTGCTAGATTTAATAGAAAAGGAATTTCGGATAACAAATGGTCTGAAACTCCAATAATCTCCTTTTCTCTACCAATTACCTCATATGAGTTTATATCAAATTTTTCTATAGTGATTCCAACTAAACCTAACCTACCAAATCTAGCAAGAGATCTCACTCCTTGATCCATAGTTAAAGGTAAACCTATAAGCTCCAAAGCTACATCAACGCCATCATTGGAAGTAAATTCCATTATTCTTTCCACAGGATCATCATCTTGTGCATTAATTGGAATTGCTCCCATTTCTTTTGCAATTTCTAGTTTGTTAGAATCAATATCTATTGCATAAATCTCTCTAGCACCCAATGCTTTAGCTAGTTGCAAAGCTGATATTCCCAATCCTCCCATTCCAAAAATTCCAATCGTTTCTCCAGGTTTGAATCTAGTTTTTCTGAGAGCATGTAATGAAGTAGAAGAAGAGCACATCATAACTGAAGCATGATCAAAAGAAATAGAATCAGGGAGTTTGAATAAACCTCTAGTAGGAATTGTAATCTTCTCTGCATATCCTCCATTAACATTTTTACCAATCATTTTTCCCTCCACACAAAACTGTTCTGTTCCTTGAACACAGTATTTGCATCTACCACAAGTTATCATGTAATTAACACAGACTCTGTCACCAATTTGAAAGTCAGTGACTCTGTTTCCTAGTATTTCAATTTCTCCTGCAACCTCATGACCCAGAGTTATTGGTAGATGATCTACTGATGAAACTCCTTCTCTATAATGGACATCAGAGTGACATATCACTGCAG